>QZAC01000214.1 GCA_003838065.1 Methanocalculus sp. MSAO_Arc2 | reverse complement strand
TCTATTGCCCGCAGGATGCGTGGAGGGGGATATTGTAGATATTGGTGTTACCAGGGATGAGCAGTCAACTGCGGATGCTCGGGAACGGGTGACGGCTCTCATGGAGAAACTGAAGAAGAAAGGATAGCTATCTCCCCATCACAATTCCTACAATGGATACCTCGTTCGATGTGGTCATCACCCGCTGATTATGTATCGGTAAACTCACCAACGGCAATGGTCTGGAATTACGAATTTAAGGTTATAATTCCCTGCTAAAATCTAAGGCTATTTTGAATTTATTTCTTTTTTGAAATATAATTAGATCTCGCTACTCTACCGTTTCCGAAATGCGACTTTCCCGGACAAATCTGAAAAGAGATATATTTCCACTGGAGCTACCAATAATCGCCACCCCAGGGGTGATTTAAGCGCCCTCGGGATCTAAGCCATCATGGTTAGGAAAAAGGGAGATCATCAATGGAGGAGCGATATGGTTGCATCTTTTACCCTCTCCCCCAATGGTGTTTGCAAAAAAGAGGGTTTTTCTTAATACCCAACAGCTTGAACGCCATATTCGGCTTGCTGGCGTGTAAATCCTTCAAATACGAGTTGTTCGATCAATCCCTCTCGTGAAAATGACGAATAATCTAAGTAACTTTGGGCTTTTAATGCTGCTTGCTCATTCCAGTCAGCACCAGATTGATCTACTCCATATACTGCTTCTTCATGTGAAAATCCTTCAAATTCGAGTTGTTCAATCAACCCCTCTCGTGAAAACGCTGCGAATCTTAAGTAGTCTAATGCTTTCTGTGCCGCATTCCTCTCACCCATTGTTGTCGTATCCGTTTTTACAGTAGGTGCGGGTGTCGATACAGGCGCATAATCGTCTGTCCAGTCCGTTGTTTTTACAGGATTTACCTCGTTACTGACTGAACCTTGATATAAAGTTCTTACACGAAGTGATTCGCCTTTCAAGATGTCGCTTCCAATTCCTTCAAAGATGGCAACATACTCACCATGCGAAACGGTAACATCCATTGTGCGAAAAATACCTTCTGAAGTATAGGTCAAAATGGAGCCGTCTGACATCGGTATAGCTTCATCAGGGATATTTTTTGAAACGTACGTATCATACACCTCTACAGTAACAACCTCTCCATCTGGGAGATCTGCTGTTCCTTGAACGCGAAGGTTATTATTTATCCAGCTTGCTTGAACATTCAAGCTCACCGGTTCTGATGTTGGCTCGGACGTCGATATAGGCGCGGCTGGTGTCTCTTCTTCTGAAACACATCCCGCGATCCCGACTGCTGCAATTACGAACAGTCCGGTAATGAAAAAGATCAGTAGTCTCTTCATGACTGAGACTATGGTCATCACATCCATAAATGTTGCTATATTGAAGTTTGAGAATTTATGGGGGGGTTATAATGGCGGTTTCTCCCTGTTGTTCTCTTTCCCTGGCGGGTTCAATACTGTAAAAAGATGTGCTACTCAATATCACTGATATAGAGTTCAAAAAAAGAAGATTTTTGGGATAGGATACCGGTAAAGCCTCCGCCCCTTCTTGGTATTGATCTATATGTCTAATATGAGACTACGCCCCAACTCGAATATCTACATCATCCCATCCACAAACGTCCGTTAATTGAGTGAGATCATGTTCAATACACCAAGCGATAGCAACATCACACATACATGATCTTTCTATCCTTCACATCCGCCCCAGTTATTTCTGCGGTTGCAACC
>QZAC01000213.1 GCA_003838065.1 Methanocalculus sp. MSAO_Arc2 | reverse complement strand
TCATTGTGGGTTAATCATGGATCGCGATCTGAATGCGTCTCGTAATATCATGAGATTGGGGCTACAATCTCTTGCAAATACTGCATAGATGCCTCCGACTTGAGTCGGGGGAGTAGTCACGGAGATACGAGGAAGGAGATCGATAGCATTTTTAAGGATTGAATCGTAACTAATTAAGTCAATCCGGGCGAGGGTTGCCGAGCCAGGTCAAAGGCGCAGGGTTGAGGGCCCTGTCACGTAGGTGTTCGCCGGTTCGAATCCGGTCCCTCGCATTTTTGAGAGGATGTACAGTATCCATTACAAGAAATAGAGTCATTTTTACGATACCGCCACTTGTCAGAGTATTTGATTATTCTGGAGCACTAAAAACCCCAATAAAAAACATACAATGAGGCACCCCATAAGATCCTGGTGATAAGGTGTTTGTGGATGCAGCATGCACACGATCTTTTGGTGTTTGCTGTCGATTCAACAGCCTCTCTCTCCCCATCTCTCTTTTTTTCGTGCTCACTCCTCTGGGTATCACACATCAACTCATTGCTGTAATCATCGTATCCAGGAGGCTTACGAAATTGTAATCGTAATATTATTAATAGTATACGTCAGAAATACGGGTGTGAAAGACAGATGGTTCAGAATGTAAAATTAATATTAACTTTAATATTCGTATTAATTACTCTCCTTTCCCCACCAGCATCTGCGATTTATAACTGGGAAGGAATACCTGTTGAACCGCGGCTTCTTGGAGAGATACAGGGTGAGGTCCTCACCTTTGGAACCTACGGCCTCGAAGCCCCGCCGATCGATCTGTCGTTTACCCTCCCTGAAAAACCTGTGTTTGGGAGGGTCTATGTCGGTATCTGGGGGGGGACCCAGCATTATACCGGCTGGGCCGAGATCAATGTGAACAACCTGCAGAAAGCACGGTTTCAGCTGGAAGGCGAACGTGACCGAAACCGTGAGGTCTATGTCAGCAGCCATGGCTCCTACTGGCTCGCCTATGATGCAACCAAACTCCTGAGATCGGGTGAGAACCTCGTTTCGGTGACAACGAGCAGGGGAGAGCCCGGGAACCGGCTGGATGGACGGGTCTATGGAGTGGTAGTGGTTGCCGGAGTGAAAGATCCCACGAAGCGAACACAGTACTGGATTGCTGAAGGTAATGAGAACCTGCATGGCGAGGGATGGGCCGGGGTAAATCCCACCCGGAAGGATTCCTCCACCACGGTATTTGAGTATGCCGATCTCACAGATCTCATCTCAGCCGATTTCCGGGTGGTAATGACGGCAACCAATGCCGGTCAGCCTGATTATATTCTCTTCAATAACCATGACCTTGGTGTCGAACTACCTGACGGAACCAGAAATATCGGTAATGAACGATCATTTTCAGCAACCGGTGGTCCGGGCATACCATCGCGGTATATCGATAAGGAACAGTTTTGTGTAACCGGGTTTCTCCAGGAGACAAATATCATCACCTTTGAAAGAGGCCGGGATCTTGATGGTGATGGTCAGATCAAGACATCTGGTTCTTTTGTTGAAGGAAATGACTACCTCCACCCTGTCCTTGCAATCCTGACCATTGAAAAGAAACCAGGCCCCGTCTCTTTGGACCTTGCCGTCGCTGGCATCAGAACACAGAATGCCTATGCAGGCGAGACTGCAAAGGTCATCGCTGATATCAGAAGTTATGGTGGTCTTCCAGGAGATCCGGTCATGGTGAGATTTTCAGCCGGGGGAGCTGTCTTTGCAGAAGAGCACGTGCACATTGGCTATGATGGAATGGCTGATGTCAGTGTTCCCTGGATCCCACCAGAGGGCATGGTGACGATACAGGCTGAAGTGATTGCTCCAGGAGACAAAAACCCGGCGAATAACGTGGCTGAGCGGACGATCACCGTCGGTACACCTCCTGACATCGCAGTCAGCATCGGACAGCCACGCCGGTCTGGTGAAGGGACGGCTGCACCATCTCCTGAGGAGAGCCCGGCTGCACTGCCGATTGTGATCATCGGGATTATTTCAGCCTTTTTCCTGCTCAGGAGAATGCCGCCACGAACAATCTCTGCAGTACTTGCCGGGATGCTTATCATCGGGTGTATTGGGGGTAGTATTCCTCTGGTGACTGCAGAAGGTTTTGTTGCATATGATCTGCCCATCAGGATTACAAACAACGGAGGAAGCGATGCACCTCCTTTTGACGTTGTTGTCTATCTGGATGGTGAGCGGGCTGCTGTGTTGACGCTTGAAGATGGTGTTTCTGCACACTCGAGCCTGGACATTCTGGTTCCGATCTATACCACACCGGGACGGCATGTTGTGCGGGTTGTTGCTGATGAACAGCGTACGCTGAAGGAGCGAAATGTTGCTGACAACACAATGGAGAGGGCATATGTCTTCCCGTAGCATCCTCTCCATCCTCTTAATCCTCTTTCTCATCACGTCAGTTTCCGCGACCTATGCCGGAGACAGGCCGCTTGAGATGGCGTATTTTACCGATGAACCTGTCGAATTCATCTTCACGACCGGCAACAGCACATACAGCGGATCTCTGGGATCAGGAGATGAATATACAGTTGCCTTTCCCATATCGCTTCCTCCTGATGCCGGGATCAGGTATGCCCGGGTCTATCTGTACTGGTCATGGAGCAGGATAGGACAGGAAGCGATATATCCTGAGTTTTCAGTAACCCTGTCAGAGCCGGCAACCCATATGAAAAGGTATACTGATTCAAAGGGTTTTGTCGCAGCAAATGACTATTTCTCCGGGATGGATATATTTGAACCACCGGCGATCGGATATAATGACCAGGAGATCATCCTCCACGTGATGAACAATGCTGAGGATGATCGGACTGTCGTTATCATCGGCGGCGGGCTTCTGATCGTGTATACATCAACATCCTCAGAACCAGGTATGCTCTGGGTGATGGAGGGGTGTGATATGCTCTATGCAACCCATGGGATCACCCCTGCGATGGCGACATCTCCGATCGCATTTGATGGGTCTGTCAGGACCCGTGATGTCACGTCTGCAACTCTGAGCCTTGTTGCACCATCTGCCGGGTACACCAGGACCGAGATACCTGAAAAGAATGCGGTCTTCGTCAACAGGGAACGGGGAAGCAACCTGCCAGGATTCATCGAGTCAATCATCTCTGCATTGTTTCCAGGATATAATGGAAAGGTCTGGTACGATGTCTTCCAGGCAGATGAGATAAACCAGATCGGAATTGCAACACGTGATGTCAGGCAATACCTGAGGTCGGAAGGAAACCGTATTCTGGTACAGGATAATGGAGATTATTTTGTTTTAAATAATGCATTCCTTGATATCCGGTATGGGAGTGGCTGAGATGAAGACCGTCATCGAGACGCACCATCTCACCAAAAAGTTTCATGAATCGTTTTTCGCACTCAATGACGTCTCAATTACCATCTATGAAGGTGAGTTTGTTACGGTGATCGGGAGGAGCGGCAGTGGAAAATCAACACTCCTGAACATCGTCGGGTGCCTTGACCAGCCCTCAGCGGGTGAGGTTGCCCTGAACGGAAGCCCGGTCAACTATGCCAATGCGAAGCAGCTTGTCCAGCTCAGGCGCCACACCCTTGGCTTTGTTTTCCAGCATTTCAGCCTCATATCCTCCATGACGGCGCAGGAGAATATAGAATATCCCCTCCTCTTCTCCGGTGTGTCACGCAGCGAGCGACGGATGCGTGCTCTGGCGATGCTCAAGCAGGTTGGACTTGCTGACCGGGCAACGCATCTCCCCGGAGAACTCTCAGGAGGTGAACAGCAGCGTGTTGCTATCTGCCGGGCGCTTATCAGTAACCCTGCACTGATCCTTGCAGATGAACCAACCGGAAATCTCGACTCTACAACAAGCAAGGGGATCGTTACCCTGATGCAGGAGATAAACCGGGACCTGGGAACGACATTTCTGGTTGTGACGCATGAGGCATCACTCTGGCAGGATGCCGATCGATCTATCCGGCTTTCTGATGGCAGGGTGATATCGTAATGGCCTCTGTATTGGACATAGGCCTCCTCTCCCTCCGGCACGTGACACGGAAAAGGCTCAGATTTCTGCTTACAGTCCTTGGGATTGCAATTGGTGTTGCAGCAGTCGTTGGTGTCGTCTCCCTTGGCGAGGGTGTCAGGACCATCTCACTTGATATGATCAAAGAACAGTCTGATCTTAGCCTTGTAGAGGTGAATGCTGATATCCGCAACGGAATCCTGATACCGATCACAAGCCAGAAAATAGAAGAAATCCGACGGGACCCACACGTCCGGAGTATAGCTCCGGCGGTAAAACAGACATATGCCACTGAACGGCAGACCTTTATATCTGCTCTGAATGTGGAGTGGCCTGCGGCAGATTCAGTATTCTCTTTAGTACTTCTTGATGGACACGCTCCCGCATCAGGTGCACACGAAGCAGTCTTTGGATCTGATCTTGCAGAGACCCTCAGAAGATATGAAGGGATCAGGATCGGGGATCGGTTTGCCCTCCTTGAGCGGGGATATGCAGAGGACGGCCGCCCGGCAGACATCAGGCATGAATATATCCTGGTTGGTGTGCTCAGGGAAAGAAACGATCCCCTTGACACTCTGATGTTTACCGACAGCGGTGCTGCAGGGGCTCCCTACGATGCCATCTATTGCAGGATAACTACACCGGACCAGGTCTTTTCCTTTGTCGAACGGGTAGATGGACTCGGCCTCTCCTCTCATGGGGCCTTTGAACAGATCCGGGCTGTCAACAGGCTTTTTGATGTTATTGTGCTGGTCCTCTCGGCATTTACCGGGATATCGCTTGTGATAGGCGGGCTCATGATCATGAATACAATGATCATCTCTGTCTTTGAGCGGACCCGCGAGATTGGTATATCAATGGCGATTGGGGCATCATCGCGTGATGTGCTTGGCCTGATCCTGTCTGAATGTTTTGTAATCGGCATTATTGGTGGAATTGTCGGAAATATTCTTGGCATCCTCTTTGCAGGTATGATTAATGTGGTAGGAAGAGTGTTTATCCTGGAACAGCTTGGCCCGGAATTTGCAGGGTTCGCTGGTGCTGATATTATCCAGATAACTCCCTTTATTCTTGGTGCTGGTATGGTAATTGCAATACTCCTCTCGCTGATAGCCGGGGTCTATCCGGCACTGAAAGCTGCAAGGCTTCACCCGGCAGATGCGATACGGTGGATTTAGGTGATAAGAATGAATATACGGTTGCAAGCTGGCTATCTATCTGCCCTGGTATTTCTGGTGCTGTTTTTTTCCGCTATCCCGGCATCAGCAGATGAATATGTCGGGGGGATCCCGCTCAGAACTGTTGAACATGGTGTGGTCTCAGGCGGGTTGTATTATGATGTAGTCTACGGCCTCTCCGGAAATGTCGTAGAGAAGACGTTTGTCCTTCCTGCATATACCGAAATATCGTGGGCCCGGTTGTACGTTGTTGTGTACTGTGGGCATATGCGGAACAATTATCAGGCAGATCTGGATGTCCGTTTTGATGGCGATGGAAACGGGATGTATGACCGTTCCTGGAGGGAACATCTGAATGTGGAGTATTCATTTCCTGGAGAAGGAGGTGGAGGTCCGGTTATTGTCGGACCCAACGGAAACCGGGTGACAAGTGATTATCTCTTCTGGTACGATGTATCCGATCTCATCGAGGGGAGTTCTGTGAGGGCCGGGGTGACGACCACCCGGCCGTCTGGATATACCGGGACATTTGATGGCCGGATCAAGCTCGTAGCCCTTGTCGTAGCCTATGACGATGGATCAACTGATCAGGTCTATTACTGGATCAACCAGGGGCATGATACATCAACGTACCATGATGAACAGTATGTCGGTCAGACCTACTTCGATCTCCCCGACATTCATGAGTATCCGGTTTCAGCTGCACTCTCGGTTATCCATCTCTCAAGTGTGGATGGGAGGTACTGG
>QZAC01000212.1 GCA_003838065.1 Methanocalculus sp. MSAO_Arc2 | reverse complement strand
CATATAGACCATGTACCGGACAGCGCCGGCACCAGAGGCGAGAACCTCGGTTGCCGGAACCGCAACCGTCACTGTGCGGTCAAAGCCATCAGTGATCGTCACTTCACGCGGACCAGAGGGTAACGGTGTGTCTGGAGTGGTTGCCTCCCCGACACACCCGGCAATACCCAGGAATGCAACAAGAAGCATTCCCATAATAATGATACTTGTTTTTTTATACATCATACTAGATCATACCATAATACGAATTATATCGATATTAGTGTTTTGTTTTTCACCAATTAACTGATAAAATAATATTTTTTTAACATAATATAGACCAATTTAAGGAATATACAAATTTCATCTTTATAGAATCATACAAATCTATACGATCATTACATTTATAGAACCCGGATACAAAATACCCTATATGAAAGCACAGGAAGACGGGAAGGCCCTGTTCGAGGCACTGATCCAGTTCCATGGCCATCTCTGCGGCGGGCTTGCCTTTGCCGCACGGGTATGTGAGAAGGCAGCAAAAGAACTTGGAGCACAGGGCAATG
Source organism: Methanocalculus sp. MSAO_Arc2 (assembly GCA_003838065.1). Lineage (GTDB taxonomy): Archaea > Halobacteriota > Methanomicrobia > Methanomicrobiales > Methanocorpusculaceae > Methanocalculus. Next base: position 2,038 of record QZAC01000212.1, on the reverse strand, counting down.
ATGGCAATGATCTACGGGCGGTTATCGAAACAACAGATGCCTGTGGAATCGATGCCGTTCAGGTGTTTGCAGGTTGCACACCTGGAAAAGGGAACCTGACCATTCTTGATTACGGGAAGCACGCCTATACCTTCATCAACCGGCGAAACGGGGAGGCGATCCGGATACTCAGGCACCGGGACTTTGATCTTGAGAAGATCGATCCAGTCGTTGCAAAACTCAGAAAAGCGATCTTCTCAGGTGAGGCTACCGAAGAGGAGCGGAAGATATTCGACCAGAGGATGGAAAAGGTAGCGGATTTCATCCTCTCAATGCCCGAGGAAGAGCTCTTTAGCGTCCAGCGTTTCCAGACAGAAGTTATGAAGAAGACAAAAGCCTTTGAACAGGCCGAGTGCTCCCGGTGCAAAGAGATGGTTGCTCTAAACCGCCTAAACGAGAGAGACGGTGAGCGCCTCTGCATCCCCTGTTCAGATTGAGAGGATGGAGATTAGATACTCTCTGAATGGGTGGCACAGAGATTCTCTGCCCCATCTACCCGGCAGGCGGGCAGGCACTCCCGCTGCCCTGATCCTTTCCGATCTGCTGCCCACTCGATCAGCGGCTGCATCGCACGGCAGAGAGCCGCACCCTCACCAGTCAGCGAATACTCCACTCGTGGAGGGGTCTCTGCATGGAAGCTCCGGTTCAGCAGGCCTTCAGCCAGTAGATCCGAGAGGGTATCGGAGAGTGTTTTCGGGCTGATTCCCACCAGTATCCGCTCGATATCAGTGAACCGGATACTGCCTGTGCTCCCGACTGTCGTGATGATTGGGAGTGCCCACTTCTTCGAGAGGAGCGGGAGAATACTCCGTAGCGGACAGATGCTTTGAGAGAGCGTATCCTTACACATTACTTCAGTGTACCATAGTCATCCCTTTTAATGCTACTCTTTCAATAGTAATAAAAAGAAGAGCAATTCAGCAGGAGAGGAGCAGTGTGAAAGAAGCAGACCATCAGGAAAACGCCATTACCGCAACCGATCTCAGGAAGACCTTTGCCGATATCGTCGCAGTTGATTCGATCTCGTTTTCTGTCAGAAGAGGGGAGATATTTGGTTTTCTCGGCCCAAACGGTGCTGGAAAAACAACAACAGTCCGGATGCTGACCGGTGTGATGAGGCCTGATGCCGGATCTGCGAGAATCTTCGGCCATGACATCGTGCATACCCCGGTTCGCGCAAAACAGCAATGCGGGGTGGTGCCGGAGACCGCAAACGCCTATACCGACATCTCTGCCTGGCAGAACCTGATGCTGATGGGAGAGCTCTATGGCGTGCCGCGGCAGCATGCAGAAGAGCGTGCCGAAACGCTTCTGACAAGCCTTGGCCTCATTGAGCGAAAGGATCAGAAAGTGCAGGGATTCTCAAAAGGGATGAAACAGCGGCTGATCCTTGCAATGGCTCTTCTCCACGAGCCGGAGCTCCTCTTCCTCGACGAGCCGACAGGCGGCCTTGACGTCCAGAGCACCCACCTGATCACACGCATGCTCAGGGAACTAAATGATGGGGGCACTACCATCTTCCTCACCACCCATAACATGGAGGAGGCAAACCGGCTCTGCGACCGGGTGGCCATCATGAGAAAGGGAACGATTGTTGCGATCGACTCGCCGGAGCGCTTGAAGATGGCAATCGAGCGGCTCCATACCATTGAGATCAGTTTTCACACACAGCCGGGTTCAGGCGATCTGGGTCGCCTCCCGGTGATCGATTCGGCCAGGCGCGAAGGAGACAAATGGGTGATCACCACAGAAGATGTCGATTCCGCCATCCACGCGATCACCGCATACGGAGCAGAACACCAGCTGAAGATCGAGATGCTCCGGACACTGGCACCAACACTGGATGAAGCGTTCCTCAGGCTGACTGAGGGAGGTGGGATGCTATGAACCCTGACAGTCTCCCCGAGCAGTTGAGACGGGCCTTTGCGATCACAAAGAAGGATATCCGGATCTACTATGCAAAAGGGCCGGTCGTCATCTTCGGCCTCTTCATGCCGCT
>QZAC01000211.1 GCA_003838065.1 Methanocalculus sp. MSAO_Arc2 | reverse complement strand
GTTCCATCTCTTCCAGGATGTATCAGCCAGGGGTCAACCTGGGAGGAGGCTCTGACACATATTGAGGAGGCGATATCCGGATACATTGAGGTTGCCAGAAAACTCGGCAGACCAATTCCCGTTGAAATTACCGATCCGTCGCACGCAGAGAATGCCGGAATCTAATCCCTGATAATCTAATCCTCTTATCACATCTCCTGATTGTTGAGCCGGGCAGTTTTACCCGATCAGAAAGGGGTTAAGGTTAATATGAAACTCCCAGGAATACATGGAGATACGATTATTCGGACGTTGAAGAAGGGCAGGATTCGAAGTTGTGCATATCAGGGGCAGTCATCAATATCTCCATCATGCAGAACGAGGCTTTCTGGTCACTGTTTCAGTTCATTCAGGGCAAATAATGGCACCAAAGACCCTGCAAGCAATACTCTCGCAGGCTGGCCTTTTACCTAAGGAATTCCGGAAATTGTTGTAAGGGAACCAGCATTGAAGCTTTATTTATTGAAACTTTATTTCGTGTTCGGTAAAAGGTGTGCACCTCTCCGGATCCGGATAACTGAACGAAATTCTCTATCACCTCATCGAATACTACATACGTCTGTCCGTCAAACACTGAGGAACTAATCGGGGATTATTCGTGTCGGTCATCAGGAACGCAGTCCATATTCTCTACTATCTCTTCGGCCCCTTCAAGAAGATGCTCACACTGTATCTTCTGGCGGTCATCGCACTCTCAGGACTGGAGGTATTCCGGATATCGCTTGTATACCCGATCATTAACTATGGGCTTGATGTCGAGAACCAGCACCGGCTCCTTGATACTTTTTATGATATCATCCTTCCTTCAACGCTTAATCCATTTCTAGCATCTGCACTCCTTCTGCTTCTGACAACCGCATTCATCGCCGGGTTTTACGGGATTGTTGCCTACTCGGGGGCATATGTCTTTGCAGCGGTACGGGATTCGCTTGACAGGCGGATCTTTGCCCGCCTGATTGGCAATGATTACAGTTATTTTGCAGCAAAGAAGCAGGGGGATCTGCTGTATATCGGGCAGGGGGCAGTGACAGAGTCCGGTCTGGCGATCAACCAGTT
>QZAC01000210.1 GCA_003838065.1 Methanocalculus sp. MSAO_Arc2 | reverse complement strand
TCTTATCGAAGATCCGTTCTTTCAGTTCCTCAGGAACGCCGGGACCGTTATCTTCCCAAGTGATAATGAGATTACCATCCTGATCCTCACATCGGATCCGAACACAGTCTGCACCTTCGGCATGCCGTAAAGTGTTATCATAGAGGTTCTGGAGAACCTTTTCGAACATCGGATCGGCATAGACTGAGAACTCGCCACAGTCATGGTGGATGGGCAGGCGAGTATGATCAATCGCCTCAATGAGAGGTGATAGCGGTTGCCAGGTGGGGGTGTGAACACCGAGGTTTTCATAGATCCTCGTAAACTCGATCTGTTTCTGGATGGCAGTGGCTGCTTTTTCTGCTTCAGTGAGATATCCAGTGAGTATAGGATCATCAATCATGGGCATGGTTAGATCGAGGTATGCATGAAGTGTCATGATCTTGTTCATGATGTCGTGCCGGGTGATACTGGAGAGGAGCTGGAGCTTTTTGTTTGCGGTATGAAGCGCTTCTTCTGCTGCTTTTCGGTTGGTGATATCACGTGAAATTCCGAGTATTCCAACGGGTCTCCCCTCATCGTCCCGGAGCAGCCGTGTCGAGTTCTCGACCTTTATCGTCGATCCGTCCTTGCAGTACTCTTCCGTCTCAAACGATACGTTTCTGTCTGGGTCAGCGGTACCGGTTGCTTCAAGTTCCATTTCTAGGTTAAAGCGAGCCAGAAGCGATGCATATGATGCAGGAGTCATCATTTCTTCGGCAGTCTGTGCAAGCGACTCCTCCACAGTGAAGCCCTTCATTGTTAAAACCGAAGGACTGATGTAACTGAGCCTGAAGTCCATATCAAAGATCCAGATATTATCTACGGTATTCTCTGCTATGAGCCGGTACTTCTCTTCACTCTCCCGAAGTGCTTTCTCCGTCTGCTTCGGTTCAGTGATATCATGGAACGATGCAACCAACTGCCGTGTGCCGGGTAACATTCCGATGGTCAGATGGATGTTACGGGGATCACCATAACGGTTGATGAATGAAAACTCATACTGTGTGGGTGAATCTGCTCCCTCCTCCCTCCTCTTACGACGGTATGAGATCATCACTTCGAGATCGGACTTGCTGACAAATTCCGTCCAGCTCCTACCGATCACCTCTTCCGGTGAATACCCGGAGATCGCTGCAAATGCACTGTTTGCCAGCGATATGCTGGTATCCTCGTCGATGATGACGGCGGGTGTTTTAGTGTGTTCAAAGATAGCCCTGTACTGCTCTTCAGAGAGGTCGAGCTGGTGTTGTATGGCAATCTTCTCATCCAGCTGCGTTCGGATCTCCTCTTCAGATGCCGCAATCTGCTCCTTTGCTTCAAGCAATGCCCGGTTCTGATCCTGTAATGCTCTCCAGTTATGCCTGCGTTCGAATGCATTCCCGAGGAAATCCGAATATATCCTGAGGAGAGCAACAGCCTCATCTGACCACTCTTCTGTCCCCTGCACATTATCGAGTCCGATAAACCCGATGAGTCTCTCTTTAATGGTGAGAGGCAGGATAATGATGGATTTTATGCCCTGTGGCTCGAGGATCTCTCTCTCTGCGGATGCTTCCGGTAGGAGGAGGGAGATATCCGGAATATGGATCATCTCCCCATTTCTCAGGTGTGCCATCCACCAGGGAAAGAGTGTGGTGGGGAGGTTCTGGAGGTTATCTATCTCTGGGCTGACATTCTCTGCACACCACTCATAGGTGTTATCCATGACTTCCTCGACACCCCGGAATTCAAAGATATATGATCGGGATGCCCCACAGTAGGTACCGATATCAGTAAGTGATTCCGTAATATTCTGATCAAAGTCATCTGTCTTGATAAACCTGGATACAATCTGCCTGACGAGCTCCTCAAACCGGTATCTCTCCTCCAGCTCTGTCTTCTTCCTGCGGAGTGCCAGCTCCTGTCCCGCCAGTTCATCAAGATTGTGCCGGAGCTCCTCCTCAGATGCTGTCAGCTGTTCATATGCAGCATGGAGTTCTTCATTCTTCTTTTGAAGAGCAAGTGCTGTGAGTTTCCGATCATGAATATCTACCTGTACACCCAGCGCCCGGGTTGGATGACCGCCGGTTTTTGATTGATAGATTTTTCCCCGCCCCGAGATCCATCGCCAACTCCCGTCTTTGCACCGCAACCGGAAATCCTCTTCAAATGGCTGCATTTCCCTTACACACCCTTCGACTATGGGAACAACAAACTCACGGTCATCAGGGTGAAGGAGGGAGAGCCATGACTCAAATCCCGGTGGGAACTCACCCGGATCATAGCCAAGCATGGTATAGTACCTGGGGCTGAAATAAGCCTCGTTCGTCAGGAGATTCCAGTCCCAGAACCCATGTTCCCCGGCATCCATGGCAAGTTCAAGTTGTTCCCTGCTCTCTTCTATCTCCTGTCTGGCTACACTAAGCTCTTCGACCTGTTGCC
>QZAC01000209.1 GCA_003838065.1 Methanocalculus sp. MSAO_Arc2 | reverse complement strand
ACCATTCTTGTGCGACATATAATCTTAAATTTGTCTCACAAACGGGTATGTGCGACACCTATGGGGGATAAATGGTTATTAAAGTGATCATAATTGGGAATTATACACATAGAATAGTGGCTTGAAGAACAACCTCAATATTATCTCAATCTCCAAAAGGTAAGTATCGGATCTCCATAAAAAAGGTCTGGAAATTCAGATGTACCAGAGGAAAGACACCGTAACAAAATGTTACAACACCCGGTACAAACACCCATCCCGCATCTCCTCACGCTCCCGGAAGACGCCTGCAATATCCACCACAACCGGCTTTTCATTGCAGATTCGAAGCAGGTCACGGGGGTCCATCTGCCCAAACTCGTCATGGGGGGCGCTGATTATGATGCAGTCAGGCTCCACCTGCATGCGGGGTGCAAGGTCTTTGAGGTCATCGACTGCGGTTACACCAAACCACTCGATCTCTTGAGGGCTGAGGAGCGGATCATACCCATAGACATCCATATGGAACTCCTTAAACTCCTTCACCATCTCCAGAACCGGGCTCTCCCGGGTGTCGGGGACATTTTCCTTGTAGGTGAGGCCCATGACCAGAACTTTTGAATCCCGGATCACCTTGCCGGCATCATTGAGCGATCTGATCGCAAGCATGGCCACGTGCTTTGGCATTGAGTCGTTGATGGCCCGGCCTGACAGGATCACCTGCGGGTGGTACCCGAATTCCTGTGCCTTGTTCACAAGATAATAGGGATCGACCGGGATGCAGTGGCCGCCCACAAGGCCGGGCCGGTAGCGGTGGAAGTTCCATTTGGTGGCGGCTGCGTCGAGGACTGCTTTTGTATCAAGCCCCATCCTCTCGAAGATGATCGAGAGCTCGTTCATGAGTGCGATGTTTAAGTCACGCTGGACGTTCTCGATCACTTTTGATGCTTCAGCCGTCCTGATATCAGGTGCAACATGAATTGACGTGACCAGGCTGTAGAGTCTGGCAAGTGTCTGTGTGGTTGCATCATCCATGCCGGCGACGACTTTTGTGATCTTATCAATGGTATGTTCGTCGTCACCCGGGTTCACCCGCTCGGGCGAGTAGCCGACGAAGAAGTCGGTGCCACACCGCATCCCTGATTCGCGTTCAAGGATCGAAACCATCAGCTCTTCGGTCAGGCCCGGCCAGACGGTTGATTCCCCAACAACGATTGCTCCCTGCTTCAGGTTCCGGCCGACTGTTTCTGTCGCATCAAGGATCGGGCGGAGGTCCGGGAGCTTGTTCTTCAGTACAGGTGTTGGAACACAGATGATGACGATATCGGCTTTCCTGATCTGTTCGGGATCGGTGGTGGCAATGAAGTTCCCGTTCCCCTGCTTTTCCATGATACTGTTGAGCTCATCGACTGCCGCCTGGTTTCTCCGGTAGCCGATCGTCTGTATGTGGCGGGAGAAGGCTTCTGCAAGCGGCAGGCCCACATACCCGAGGCCGACGACGCAGACGGTCTGTGAGAGGATGTCCGGAGGGCTGTTCTCTTTTGTTTTGGTTTTCTGTTGCATGGATTGGGTACTCCTGGT
>QZAC01000208.1 GCA_003838065.1 Methanocalculus sp. MSAO_Arc2 | reverse complement strand
GTGCCAGCCAGTGGAATCACCTGATGAATGCGTTTCTGCCTGCAAAAGTTGCTTTTTCCCCTATTTCCTCCTCAATACGCAGGAGCTGGTTATACTTCTCAACCCGTTCACCCCGGCAGGGTGCACCTGTCTTGATTTTTCCTGCAAAGGTGGCAACAGTGAAATCTGCAATAAATGAATCCGGTGTCTCGCCACTCCGGTGAGATATATTGATGCCATAACCAGCATTCCTTGCAAAGTTGATAGTTGTGAGTGTTTCGGTTACGGTACCTATCTGGTTGAGTTTGATCAACACAGAATTCGCAACACCCATCTCAATACCTTTCTGAACAAGGTGTGGCGATGTGACGAAGATGTCGTCTCCAATAATCTCGATATCCTTTCCAAGCTCATCTGTCAGTTTTATCCACCCTTCCCAGTCATCTTCTGCGAGTCCATCCTCGATTGAGACGATCGGGTATGTATCAACCAGTCTCCGGTAATATGCTACCATCTCGTCGCTATTCAATCTCCTGCCTTCCCGCTTCAGTTCGTATTCACCGTCCTGAAAGAAACTGCTTGATGCCGGATCTAGAGAGATCCCAATCTCTTTTTCCGGCTGATATCCTGCCTCTTCGATTGATCTGGTGATGAGTTCAAGCGGCTCTTCATTGGATACAACCCTGGGGGCAAAGCCACCCTCATCCCCAACAGCAGTCGGGTATTGTTTCTTCTTCAAGAGCGTTTGTAATGAATGGTAGGTTTCAACCCCCCATTGGAGTGCTGTGCGAAAATCCAAAGCTCCAAATGGGACAATCATATATTCCTGAAAATCTGCTCCCTGCCATTGCGCGTGCACTCCTCCGTTCAGAACATTCATCATCGGAACCGGCATCAGATATCCCGCATCAATCTTCAGATACTCATACAGCGGGATTGCCTGTGATTGTGCAAAGGCACGGGCTGCTGCCATTGAAACCCCGAGAACTGCGTTTGCGCCCAACGTACCCTTATTCGGGGTACCATCAAGATCTATCATTGTCTGATCGATCGCACGCTGATCTCCGGCATCCATTCCTATCAGAGCCGGGGCGATGATTCGATTCACATGATCCACTGCAGTAAGCACGCCCTTTCCCATGAATCTTCCTGGATCATTGTCACGAAGTTCAACCGCCTCGTGAATTCCCGTTGATGCGCCGGAAGGAACAGCTGCCCGTGCCAGTGTACCATCATTGAGAACAATATCCACCTCGATTGTCGGATTACCCCGCGAATCAAGTATTTCCCGTCCCTGAATCCTGGTCATTACTTTCGTCATTCTCTTTCACTTCTCCGGTTTTTGTATCTGGTTATTATCCGTGTTCAAATGAAGGCTGATTCAGCGAAATCTAACTGATATTCACTCACAATACTGAATTTCAAGAGTGAATCAACAATGTATCGGAATAGATAACAATCTGGAGCCATGTATTCCACCGGTAAAACAGAAGTCATCAGCCAGCCTGGCGGTTATGGCGGACCTCATCGCCATAGATTGATCAGAGATGCTAAGTGCCTGGACAAATAGTTTTCTTTTTTCTCCAAAATTACCAGCTAAACAAAGGATTAACTATCTTCGTAGGCATATATTCCTTACCTGGTGATGGAGTTCACCGATAACTGCCTTTTGTGCTGATAACTCCTGCTCATCCGATTGCCAATGACACTATATCAGAACAGGCATTGGGAATTCGCATGAAAACCGGAGGAAATACGGCAATGGATGGTACACAGATATCGGTTCGGGAAAATCTTGAGGAGATACTATCTGATCAACAACGCTGTCTGGAGGCAATGGATTCCGGCTGGCTGCTCTATGCAGAACGGCTGCGTGAACTCCAGGAGCGCCTTGCAGAGGGCAGATTCCACCTGGCGGTTCTTGGCCAGGTCAAGCGCGGGAAGAGTACGATTTTAAATGCCCTGATTGGAGAAGACATATTACCAAGTTCTGTTATTCCACTCACCGCTCTTCCGACATTTATCCAGTATGGCGATCAGCAGATGGTGAGGGTTCGATATAATGATAACAGGCCAGAGATTGAACTGAAGGGTGAATCAGCCCGGTGGCTGAACGATCAGTTAATGCAGTATATCAGTGAGGATGAAAATCCAAAGAATTGTAAAGACATACGCGAGGTTGAAATCGATCATCCCGGAGAGCTGCTCCGTGATGTGGTCCTGATTGATACCCCTGGCATTGGTTCGATATACAGACATAATACAGAAGCGACGATGAACTTCCTGCCGCAATGTGATGCCTGCCTCTTTGTAATCTCTGCGGATCCCCCCATAACCGAAGTTGAGGTTGCATTCCTCAAGGAGGTGAAAAGCCGCGTTGGGTATCTCTTCTTTGTTCTCAATAAGATAGATTATCTCAGCGATACCGAACTGGTCAAGGCTCTCGAATTTTTCCGCACCATATTGATTCAGGATGCCGGAATTGGTCCTGACACTCCGATCTTTGCCATATCTGCACGGAACGGGCTTGAGGCAAAGCAATCCGGGGATATGGCGCTCTGGGAGAAGAGCGGGCTCAGGGCTATCTACAATCATATCGCGAACTTTCTGGCTCATGATAAAAATCGTGTCCTGAGAGAGGCAATCGGTCAAAAAGCATATGATATCTTCTGGGAGATCCACCTCCAGTTGAGCCTTGAAAGAAAAGCACTTGAACTGCCGCTTGCCCAGCTTGAACAGAGACTTGCACTATTTGACCAGAAAATCAACGAAATCCACCTCCAGAAAATACGGACTATGGATATTCTTGCCGGCGATCACAAGCGTGTGCGTGAACTGCTCGAGAATTATGTCAGGGACCTCTCCGACCCACTTCGTGCAAAGCTCAATTCGGTTGCGGAGAACGCTATTCTGAACTCAGAAGACGATCCGGATAATGCAGCAGAAGAGGCTCTTGCTGATATCATCCCCGGATGGTTTGAGCATGAACTCGGTGAATTAACTGAGATCATGGACAAGGAGATTGCCATGCGCTTAAAAGAGCATCAGGTACAGGCAGATATACTGATAGAATCTATCAGGAAAGCAGCAGCTGATCTCTTTGATATTCCATATCATGCCCCAAATAGCGAACGGGTGTACGAACCGGTAAGACGGCCCTACTGGGTCAAACGTACATGGGATCGGACATTCTCCCCCCTTCCCCCCGGCGTTGTCGGGAGATTGTTACCAAAGGCAGTTCGGGAAAAGCGTGCCCGGGATCGTGTACAGAGGCATATTGAATCGCTGCTGGTGCAAAATCTTGAGAACCTCAGATGGGAGACGATACAGAACATTGATTCTGCATTCAGGAAATTCAGCACCGATTTTGATGCGCACCTCTCCCTCACCATAGAGGCGACTCATGGTGCTGCCTCGTCAGCATGTGCGGAAAGAAAAAAGCATGCAGATACCGTGGCTTTCAGGCTGGGTGAATTGGATGCGGCTATACAGGAGATCGAGAAGACGATCCGCCTGTTCGAAGTCAACATTCACAGCAACGAGTCCCCTTCCTTCAGGTCGGGCTCGTTGACCTGATAGAAACCGATTAGAGCAATAATCATCGAATAGCCTGGTGGATAAACCGATCTATCCACGAACAATTCATCTCTCAATGCAGAGGCATCAGACAGCGGTGATCGTCCCGGGTACATGTATGACTCTCCTCTGTGCTCAATGTAGTACTGGAAAGATTATGAGTGGCTAAAGGGCATTGCGGTTGATTTTGCCGGAAATGTCAAGAGGGCAGATCCAAATAATCACCGTAACCAGAAGTTTCGTGCTATCCTGGCAGAGTATGAATGTCATAGCTATAGTGGTGCCTGTACCAACCACCACTCAGCAGGCACAATCAGTATGACCGCCCAACAAGGGCCGCATTTCCAACTTTCCCACAGATCACGCAGGCGTCCCCGCTCACCTTCGCGGCATGGGGTCCACGAAGATCGGTTCCGAGGAGCGAGGCGTCAGTATCAGCCTCGATCCGGTCGGCACAGTCACGATCTCCGCACCAGCTCACAACAGCAACCCCGGACTCAACAGCAGACCGGATCTCTTCGATGGTTCTGCAGATGACAATTTTTTCTTCCATTGATGCTTCAGCACGAACGGCGATTGCCTCCTGGATCTCGTCGAGCAGTGCAGGGACTTCGCGTATTGATCTGATCTGCTGCTTCTGCTTGAACCGGTCGACGGCAACGATAGTACCGGCATCGATATCACGTGGCCCGATCTCAAGCCGAAGCGGCACTCCGCGAAGCTCCCAGTGATAATATTTCGCACCAGGCCGCATATCGCGGGAGTCAAGTTCAACCCTGATGCCGATCGCCTTCAGCTCCTCTTTCAGTGTTTCTGCAGCCGCCATGACTTCGTCACCACGCTTCCCGATGATGATGGGGATAATCACAACCTGCACCGGTGCGACAAGAGGTGGAAGCACAAGCCCCGTATCATCACCATGCACCGAGATAACAGCTGCAATACACCGCTCAGAAATGCCATAGCAGGTCTGGTGAGCCAGCTGCTGTTCACCATTCATATCCTCGTAGTCGATCCCAAATGTCTTTGAAAAATGGGTTCCAAGATGGTGGGCGGTTCCGATCTGCAATGTCCTGCCATCCGGCATAATCGTATCCACAGCGATGGTATAATCTGCGCCCGGGAACTTGTCCCAGTCCGGCCGCTTTGAAATAAGGACTGGCACCCTGAGATCAGAATAAAAATCTGTATAGAGCCGTACCGCCTCCTCTACCTGAGCCGAGGCGTCATCCCAGGTGCAATGGACGGTGTGTGCCTCCTTAAACGAGGTGATCTCCCGGAGCCGGATGAGAGGGCGGGTATGTTTCGTCTCGTACCTGAAGGTGTTGACAACCTGGTAGAGTTTGAGCGGGAGATCGGCATGTGATCGTATCCAGAGTGCGTACATCGGGTACATTGATGTCTCGCTCGTCGGCCTGAGAGCAAGTTTGACATCGAGTTCTGAAGTACCACCACGGGTTACCCAGTAGACCTCCTCCTCAAATCCCTTGATATGTTCAGCCTCTTTCATGAACTCATGGTCAGGGATCAGGAGTGGGAAGAGGGTCTCCTGATGATCGACATCCAGGATTTCCCTGAGTCTGTTGTAGGTATTCTTCCTGATCGCAAACCCATACGGATACCAGACGTACAGCCCTTTGACTGGATAGCGGACATCCATAATCTCTGCGCGCCTGAGTATCTCGTTGTACCATGCATGGAAATCTGCAATCGGCGGGAGTGCGTCAGTCTTCTCTTCCATAGCGAGCCACCTAAACGACCAGTAGTATGACAGCTGGTGTTATAAAAGCCTCAGTAACGGCTGCTATTGCCAGGAGCGGGACAACGGTTTTTGCAAAGGTGTTCGCATACACAAATGCTTCCAGAGCGGCATCTCCATCTCCATTCCATTCCCGGTGGAGCGCACCTGCCAGCATAAACCCAAGTGCCCCCGCTATAAAAAGGGCAGGGAGCTCGACGATACCATGCGGGACCAGGGCAGCGATCACGAAGAGCGCCCCCTGCACCTCAAGCGATATCTGGGCAACTATTCCGACGATAAATCCATTTAAAGCAAGAACAAACGCGGTAAGAACCCCAAACGTCACTCCCCCAAGAAAGATGATGATGCATGCCTGAAGATTATTGATAAATAACTTCAGGGCAAGGACCGCCGGAGGATCATCCATCAGCTCTTCAATCTGGAGCGCTTCTGCGAGGGTTTCCATGAAAACATCTCCAATCTCAGGATTGTACGATATCATCACCGCACCAAAAAGGGCAGATCCAGAGAAGATAAGGATTGCAGCTGCGAGAGTGACGATCATCGATTTAGACATGGAGCACCATCCTCATCATTCCCCGGATTCCAGGTGCCATACCCACTGTTATCATTGCAAGCAGCAGAAGACACCAGATCCCTTCTTCACCTTCCTCGCGCCGGTACATGTCAAGGATATAGATACCGGGAATCAGCACGGCAAGTTTCAATGGAAACATCGCAAAGGCCGTTCCTGACCATTCAATAAGTGCTGCACCCACAACATGCTGTTCAATATAGCGGATCGGGTGAATATCGATCCCATAACTGGTTGCACTCGCATCAAGGAGATGACCAAAGATTAACAGGAGATAGAGTGGATTATGCACGTATTCCCACTTCATAAGATACCTGATGGCAGCATAGATGAGCAGGGTGGAGAGGACTGCCATCACCATGATAATAGAAAATACCACGATATCCAGCTCGGTCCGGGCGAGGCCAAACCAGGCAAGTATACCAAACACAAACGTCGAATATACGATACCAAGCATTCGGTACGGAATGAGGTACGTGTTAACAGTGTGAACGTTCTCAAGCAGCCTCGATATTAAAAGAGAGATAACTGTGATGAAAAAGACAAAGAAAAATATGATTGGGGTTACCAGAATGAACCTGAAATCACTATCGATTATCCCGGTATCATTCACCACACGGAGAAGTCCTCCCAGGACGACATATGGTATGGTCGCAAGAACGAACGCAGAATTAATCTCAATTCCTGTCCGTTGCAACCAGCGGTACACGAAATAGACCGAGATGATCAGGATGAGGGCATAGGTGAGGGTATCGACCAGGGTATATGCTTCCCCGTACCGTATTGGATCAATGTAGTATTTGTATACGAAGTCACTAATCATGAATAGATTCCGATGGGCCCTGAATACTTCAAGATACTCAAAAATAAAGTTTTTGATAAGTCCAAATGGATGCAGCTTCCACGCGACGTCGTCATTGGCCATGACGCCATCGACCAGATCCCACGAGTGCTCGAAGATCTTGCACTTGGCAGTTCTGTACTGCTCCTCTCAGGACCGAAAACAAATATGACCATAGGATCCCGCGTTGCCTCACTCATACAGGATGTCTGCAAAGTCACGTCTCTGGTAACAGATCGGATTACCCCAGAAACTATCCGATCGGTTGAGGAGGCGGGCGCTGCTGCTGACATTATCGTTGCCGTTGGAGGAGGACGTGTGATAGATACTGCAAAGATCGCCTCCTTCAATCTGGAATGCCAGTTTGTCAGCGTACCAACGGCTGCATCTCACGATGGGATCGCTTCGTCCCGTGCATCGGTCCCAACAGAAGAGGGGAGTTCATCTCTTGATGCGCATCCCCCAATTGCCATAATCGCCGATACAGGGATTATTGCACAGGCCCCTCACCGTCTCCTTGCTTCAGGGTGTGCAGATATAATATCAAATTATACTGCAATTCTCGACTGGGAGCTTGCACACCGGCTCCGGGGCGAACCAATTTCAGAATATGCAATTGCCCTTTCACGCATGACCGCAGAAATCCTGGTCAAAGATGCCCACCTGATTCGTCCAAATACTGAAGAAAGTGCATGGATTGTGACAAAAGCACTCGTATCATCTGGTGTTGCCATGAGTATCGCAGGATCCTCCCGGCCGGCGAGTGGTGGAGAGCATAAGTTTGGCCATGCCCTCGCGCGGCTTGCACCTGGCAGGGTCCTCCATGGTGAAGCCTGCGGTATCGGGGCAATCGTTTCCATGTATCTTCATGGCGGGGACTGGCAGGGCATCCGTGATTCTCTCAGAAAAATTAAAGCCCCGACCACACCTGCAGAGGTTGGTGTCTCTGATCAAGTCGTTGCAGAAGCCTTAATGCGGGCAAAAGAGATACGTCCTGAACGATTTACGATCTTTGATATGGGCATCACGGGAGAATCGGCAAGAGGGCTTGTACGGATGTTATATACGGAGTGAGATTTATGACCGAGACAAAAAACCGGGTAACACTTATCGGTAAAAAAATCGCCAAAACGGGTCTCGAATTCGTCTATATCGGAGAAGTTGAGGAATGCGGCACATGTAAAGTCAAAAAAGCATGTCATACACTGGTGGAGGGAAGAAAGTACCGGATCGTGGGGGTCAGGCCAACAACCCATACCTGCACGGTCTTTGCAGATGGGGTGCGCGTGGTTGATGTTTCTGACGCACCCGTGGTAGCGCTTATCGCTGGGGAGTTGGCAATTCCCAATTCACGCATGATTTACGAATACACGTGCAATCGCAACGATTGCAGAAGCTACGATCTCTGCCATCCGGACGGAGTGAATGAAGGAGAGAAGTACATCATTACGCAGGTGCTCGGGAACGCCCCTGACGAATGTCTGCGTGGAAGGCGGAACCTCAAGCTTGTCGAGATCCTTCCATTATAACCATTTCACCTGCATTACGCAGTAATTCTTTATTTTTTCGGCAGAATAACTGCTTAAGGATGCTTACTGTTCGCCAAAACTCCATACCTTTTCTTCAAGTGCGAGCAGGGATCCTGCTCCTTCAAGTTCATGTATCCAATCTCCTGGAATGCCCGATATCCCAAAAAATGCACCACCAAGTGCCCCGCAGATTGCAGCAATGGTATCCGTATCACCTCCAAGACAGATTACACGTACAATCATGCTCTTGAAGTTGGGCTCCTCCATCCAGCAGGTGACCGCGGCATGAGTTGTATCCAGGGCATCAAGTGAGGGAATGAGCGGGGCTTGTGAAAGAAGGGCCAATCTCTTTCGAACCTCATCATTGTCACAGGTTTTAAGTGCATGAAAGAACGCCTGTTCACGCGATCCTCCACGGCAAAGAACCGAAACCATGAGGTTGACAAATCCCGAGCAGGCAACAGCAACGGGATGGGGATGGGTGGTGGCAGCTGCTTCCCTGCTTACCATGAGTACATTTTCAGGCCGGTAAAATATACCGATTGGGGCGCCCCGCATCACTGCGCCGTTTGTTCTTCCGCCACCGGGGGGATGCTGTGACGCGGTCTCAGGAGGGATGCCGCACCTGATCCTCTCAAGCACTTTGCTGCTTGTTGGACCAAAATATTCCGGATGCAGTTGCTGGATGGCTAAAAGACGGCGGATAAAGTCTATACGGGAAAAACCACGGCATGTCACCAGGGTCTCTGCAAGCGCGATCATCTGCAGCGTATCATCAGTATATTCTCCTTTGCGTACCGAAAAAGGACCTCCTGAGACCATTTTTTCAGGAATAGAGGATAAAAAATGGGTTCCTTCAAAGGGCGCACCCATCGCGTCCCCTATTGCGGAGCCAATGATGGTTCCGGGTATGCGCATGAATTGTAATATAAAGATCACCAATAAATTATATCTGGATACTCATTAAGAGAATCTACTGTTAAAGGTGATAGGGTGCAGAAAGAAGAACTAATACATCTCCACATGCTTATGGTTACTGTGAAAAAGTACTATGAAACCAAAACCGGCGACGCTGTTTCAACCAACAAATATGACTCTCTCCTCATCTCCCCTGTTCATATCCACAAAAATAAAAATTCTCATAAGGAGGCGCTTCTCACTCTTGCAGATGAGATCGTCGAGCGGATTCATGAACATTCAAGACCCCTACAATCTGATTATCGCAGCAAATTACCCACTGCGATTGCGATAAAGCAGTAATGCATTCATGGACGACCATAACGCTTACCGGGAGATTATCTCCCGGATCTCTTCTTCAGATTCTCCCGAAGACATTCAGCGGATTAAACGATCTGTCTGCCAGAAGTATCAACTCTCTGTTTTTCCAAAGAATTCGGCCATCCTGGCTCTTGCAGAACCAGATGAGCGTGAGCTCCTCCGGCGCATCCTGAGGGTTAAACCGACACGGACACTTTCCGGGGTTGCTCCTGTTGCAGTGATGACGTCCCCTCACCCATGCCCGCATGGAATATGCCTTCCCTGTCCGGGTGGACCAGATCATCTCTTTGCATCACCGCAGAGCTACACGGGATTAGAACCAGCGGCACTCCGTGGCAGGGAGCATGGATATGACCCGTATGAGCAGGTGCATACCCGACTCTCCCAGTTCCGTTCGCTCGGCCACCATATTGACAAAGTGGAGCTGATTGTGATGGGTGGAACAATTACTGCCCGCGATCCCTCATACCAGGAGTTTGTTGTGTCAATGAGCCTTTGTGCGATGAATGATTTCCCATATCGATCATCAGGGGAATGTACGTATGAGGAGGCTGCTTTCGCAAATGAAACCTCAGATGTGCGGTGTGTTGCAATCACGTTTGAAACACGGCCCGACTGGTGCAGGAGGGAGCATATCGAGCAGATGCTTTCTTTAGGGGTTACCAGGGTTGAGATTGGTGTCCAGCACCTGCTTGACCCTATCCTTGCATATAACCAGCGTGGCCATACTGTTGCAGACACCATCCAGGCAAACCGTCTTCTCAGGGATGCAGGGCTCAAAGTCGGTTTCCATATCATGCCGAACCTCCCGGGAAGTGATATGGAGGCCGATCGCCTGATGTTTCAAAAACTCTATACAGACCCATCATTCTGCCCGGATTATCTTAAGATATACCCCACACTCGTCACTCCCGGATCAAAAATTGAGACGCTCTACAACAGCGGCGAGTATAGACCCTATGATGAAGAGAAACTTGTCGGACTTGTCAGTTATGCAAAGGAACAGCTACCTGAGTATACACGTCTCCAGCGTGTCCAGCGGGAATTTCCAGCCCGTATGATTGTTGCCGGATCACGGCACAGCAACTTCCGCCAGCTGGCACAGGCGCATCTTGCACAAAAGGGAAAAAAGTGCCGTTGTATCCGCTGCCGTGAGATTGGAAGAAGCCCAAGCCCTGATGAAGGGGAGATCCGTTCATTTGTCTATGATTGTGCCGGAGGCAGGGAATACTTCATCCAGGCAGAAGCAGAAGACTCATTAATCGGGTTTGTACGGCTCCGGTTTCCAGGAACACTCTTCTTTCCCATACTCGAGGATGCGGCACTCATCCGTGAGCTGCACATATACGGGAGCATCGTCCCACTGCACAAGGCACCCCCTGGAGACGAGCGGCAGCACAGATCGTATGGAAAACAACTACTGCTCGAAGCTGAAAAGACAGCACGGGAAGCTGGATATGGCCGCATCGCAGTTATGAGCGGAATAGGAGTCCGCCCCTACTATCGCAAACAGGGCTATCATCGAGAAGGCCCATATATGATTAAACAACTATCATGAAACCAGCAACCCTCGAATTCCTTAAAAACAGGTTCTCTGACTATTATTCAGGCAGGATCCAGATGACAGCTCCCTTGCGGGTACCGGAGGCGCTCGACTCCAGGGAATGGGGTTTCATGTTCTTTGGCACCAGAAGTACTCCAGGTATGCGGCGACACCTCTCATTTACTGCGCAGGATGAACTATTCTCATACCTTCAGTCTATGACACCCGCCCATGTCTTCTACTCAACTGCCTACTATGAACACCCTGCCGCGCCAACAATGGATGAGAAGAAATGGTGCGGCGCGGACGTCATCTTTGATCTTGATGCCGATCATATCATGCGCGGCCCCTACGATCAGATGCTTGCCCGTGTTAAAGAAGAGCTTCTGAAGCTGATAGCAATACTCAGCAATGAGTGCGGGATCGATCCAAAACGCGAACTGAAAATCGTCTTCTCAGGTGGAAGGGGGTACCACATCCACCTCACGTCACCTGCAATGAGGACCTGGAAAAGCAATGAACGGCGTGAACTAGTCGATTATGTCTGTGGAACCGGACTCTCAATCCCACACCTTCTCACCGACACCAGACGGCCGGATCGAGGATGGAGGCTCCGATTGAAACAGGCAGTAAAAGCAACGCTCATAGAGATTTCTGCGCTATCCAGGGATGAGCAGATCATGCTTCTTACAACTGTTCAGGGTGTTTCAAAAGCAGGTGCAGAAGCATTCTGTAAACGCCTTACTCATCTGATCCAATCGATCGAATCCGGCGAATATAGGTTCTGCATACAGGATAAAGTGATCATATCAATGTTTGCTGACCCAGGCAGCCCCCTGTCTGTCCAGATCAGGGAGCGTGCTGCACTTGCAGACGAGCCGGTGACAACTGACATTAAACGACTCATTCGTCACCCATCCACCCTTCATGGAGGGAGCGGTCTTCTTGTCACACCGCTTCATGTACGGGAAGTTCATGATTTTGACCCGCTCGTCGATGCAGTTGTCTTTTCTGAACGCTCAGCCAGGATCGAATCATCGTTTGAAACGACGATGTCGATTCTTGGAAACAGGTACACCATACAAAAAGGCATAAACACCGTTCCCGAGGCTCTTGCGGTCTTCCTCTGTGCACGCGGCATCGGGGATTATGCAGGAGGTCCGTCATGACTATTTCATTCGACCAGGTGCGCTCCATCCTCTTTGAAGAGCGAGCAAGCGGTACTTTGACCGAGATTCCACCGGAACTTTATCGGAGAGTCCATCAGGAGATCGAACGAATGTATCGGGATCTCTTTGATTCCGGAGATCCACTCTCAGAACGGTCACAGGACATGATACGCCAGATTGAGAGTTTCAAGTCATATATTCAGGAGATCTTTGTGATCAGGACAAACCGGATCATCGAACTTGCGAAGGCAAAAGGAAACGGCGATTCAATTGATCGGGAAGTCCGCCGTATGATGGTTTCAGAGGAGAGAGTCCTCTTTGATACCGTCTCAAAAGCGGTATCAAACGCACGGGAAAGGCTCATTGACCACCGTTTCCCACAAGAGGTCCTCGACGTTTCAGATCCCATTGAGGAAGAAAACCTGGAGATTACACCGGATGAAACGCTCTATAATCAGAATATTGTACGGCTCATCTCCCCGGTAGAGCCGTTCATGGGCTATGATGGCCGGACCTATGTCCTGGAAAATGAGGATGTTGTCAGTCTGCCAGCACCAAATGCGAACGTCCTCTGTGACCGCAACATAGCCTTAAATATAAGAATTCGCAAATAAATATGGTATTCGGGTTCCGGAAAAAGAGGTATTTTTCATGAAAAGACCAGGAAAATTCAATACATACTGTCCTTTCTGCAGGACACACACCGAACACGAGGTAGAGAGGGTGAAGAAGGGGAAAACCACCGGTCTTCACTGGATCGACCGCCAGAAGGCACGCCGGTCCCGTGTTGGGAATATGGGGAAGTTTAACAAAGTTCCCGGCGGCGACAAGCCAACAAAGAGAATCAATGTACGATATCGGTGCGGGACATGCAAAAAGGCGCATCTCAGAAAAGGGTACCGTATAACAAAATTTGAACTGACGGAGTAAGTGATTGCATGGTACAATTAAATCGCGAAAACAGAAGCAGGTTCTTCAAAGTAAAGTGCCCTGACTGTGAAAATGAACAGATCGTCTTTGAAAGGGCCAGCACAGTAGTTGACTGCATCGTCTGCAGTCATGTGTTAGCCGAAACAACCGGTGGCAAAGCACTGATAAAGGCTGAGATCGTAACTGAGTTTGAGTGATTGCCTGATGAGCGAGAGATTATGGCCTGAGGATGGAGAACTGGTCGTCTGCACCGTCGTTGACGTCAAAGACTTTGCAGCGTTTGTTACCCTGGATGAGTATGACAGACGTCCGGGTTTAATCCCGATCTCCGAGATTGCCCGTGGATGGATTAAATATATACGTGACTATATCCGCGAAGGGCAGAAGGTTGTCTGCAAAGTCCTTCATGTCGACACCTCCCGAGGGCATATCGACCTCTCTTTAAAAGATGTAAACGACCATCAGCGTCGTGAAAAAATTCAGGAATGGAAGAATGAGCAGAAGGCTCATAAGTGGATCGGTTTTGCAAGTGAGGCATCCGGTATCGATCCTGCCCGGATCACAGAAGCGATCCGCTCGGAATACGAAATGATCTATCCATTCTTTGAAGATCTTGTGCTGCTCGGTGATGAGGTTCTTGGCCGCCTCGACCTGCCCGAACCGGCTGTCAAAGCACTGATGGAAGTTGCTTCTGACAATGTAAAGGTCCAGAAGGTGATGATCAGCGGAATCATCGATATGATGTCAGACAAACCTGACGGCGTGAACGTGATCAGGCGCGCCCTCAGGAGTGCCGAGGCAAAGATCCCGGGTGTCGATGTCGATATCACCTATCTTGGCGCTCCCCGATACCAGATTAAAGTTACCGCACCCGATTATAAAACCGCAGAGAAAGCAATCGAGAAGGTAGCGGCAAACACTATCGGTGTCGTTGAACGGGCGGGCGGAACCGGTAAGTTGATCCGGAAACAGAAATAATCCGGTACACATTATGAAAGGCCGGATACGAAAGTGCCCTGAAGACGGGACCTATACTCTTTCTCAGCAATGCAGGAAATGCGGGAGATCGACAGGGACGGTGCATCCTGCCCGTTTCTCGCCAGAGGACCGTTTCGGCCCATACAGGAGAATGATGCGCAGATGGATCCGGTAACAGTATCCTTGAAAATTAACAATCCCGAAGATTTTTCAGCCACAATTCTGATTGAAGGGCTCCCTGGTGTCGGCCATGTCGGAAAACTGGTTGCCGATCATATCGTCGATGAACGAAAAGGCACACTTCTTGCCGAGATTACATCCCACCATTTCCCTCCACAGATATTCATCGATAGAGAAGGAATCGCCCACCTGCCAGAAAACCAGCTCTATCATGTGGCAACTGACCCTCCAATTCTTCTCCTGACAGGTGACTGTCAGAGTACATCGCCCGAGGGGCATTATATCCTGACAGGCCACTACCTTGATCTCGCTGCCCGGTTTGGCGTTCAGCGGATCTATACGCTTGGAGGCTATGGAGTCGGAAGACTTGTTGAGATCCCACGAGTGCTCTGTGCCGCAGACCGCTCTGCCCTTATTGTCGAAGCAACTGAAGCCGGAGCAGTCTTCTCCCCGGATGAGCCCCCGGGCGGGATCATCGGTGCAGCAGGTCTCCTCATCGGTCTTGGTTCAAAACGTGGTATGGAAGGGATTGCCCTGCTCGGAGAGACGTCGGGCTATCTTGTTGACCCGATCAGTTCCCGTGCAGTTCTTGAAGTGCTCTGCAGAATGATCGGAATTGAGATAGATCCAACACGACTTGATCAGACAGCTGAAGAGCTTGAGGGTGTGTTAGATAAGCTGAAAGAGTCAGAGCAGCATCGCGAGCATGAGGAACTGTCCTACATCGGATAGCCATGGGACTGGCCGCCACTGATCTTCATATCCACTCCTGCTTCTCAATAGCCACATCAAAGAATATGATCCCTGATACTATCCTGTCAGGATGCAGGATAAAAGGGATTAAAGCCATTGGATCTGGAGATGCACTCCATTCCGTATGGAGGAAAATGTGGGAGAATGCAGCAAATGACGCCGGGATCATTGTGGTCCCGACTGCTGAAGTAGAAGACAGAAACAGGGTCCATCATCTGATCCTTTCAGACACCTTTGACTCATTTCAAACACTCGAATCTCTTCTCTCCCCACATTGCCTGCACATACAGAATGCTGGAAGACCGCATATCCGCCTCAGCGGAAAGGAGATTGCCAGTATCGTTAATGAATGTGGTGCATGCATCGGGCCGGCCCATGCTTTTACGCCATGGACATCGCTCTATGCAGCCTTCTCTTCCCTTCATGCATGTTATGGAGATGAGGATGTTGCATTCCTTGAACTCGGGCTCTCAGCAGACAGCCGTTATGGGGCCGCTATCAGCGAACTCAACGATATTCCGTTTCTTTCAAATTCTGATGCTCACAGTCCGGTCCCCGAAAAGCTTGGGCGTGAGTGTACTATCCTTGATCTAAAAACCTATGATGAGAAAGGCGTTCTTTCTGCAATCAGGAACGGTCATATCATGATGAACATCGGGTTCTTCCCTGAGGAAGGAAAATATAACAGGACTGCATGCACCCGGTGCTATCATCAGTATTCACTATCCAGGGCAGAGGAGCTGGGATGGCGGTGCTCCATGGATGGTGGGCGGATCAAGAAAGGGGTATCTGACCGTGCACTCGAATTATCAGACAGGAAACCAACGATGCGTCCGCCGTACTTCCATATCATCCCGCTGGCCGAGATCATCTCGACCCTACTTCGCACCTGTTCTCCCAGGACAAAGAAGTGTCGGTTCCTCTACGATGAAATGATCCGGACGTTTGGAGATGAGATCTCGATTCTGACGACAGTGCCTGCAGACGAGATCCGGTCTGTCCATGCTGATATTGGAGATGCGATCGCAGCATTCAGGGAGGGGAAGGTGACACTGCACCCGGGTGGTGGGGGAAGGTATGGCACCTTCTCACTCTGAACGCTCTTTTTTTGCCATTTTTATGAATTCATCTGCAAAATGATCGTTGAAATAGATATGGGTATATCCGGCGATAACGTTTTCCTGAACAATTCCATCGTGGTGATCGATGATCCCCCTCCCCCGACGGAGAGAGAAGGCATAGGTGCAGTCACTATCAGGGTAGAGGGCTGAGTAATGGAATTCATGACCCCTGAAGGGGAGGGGGTAGTTGAAAGGGGATACACCGGGGATAATCTCTCCATCAACATACCCGAGTGCCTGAAACCGTTTTTTCATCTCTGCATCAGCAGGTAGAACTCCCGCACAGGCATATGTCCTGCTATCAGTTGTACAGGAACGCGAGAGGTAGATCAGACCCCCGCACTCTCCATAGATGGGAAGTCCTCTGTCTGCAGCCCGTGCAATCTGCATTCTGCAGGTACTATGCTCAAGAGATTCCATATGCAGTTCAGGATATCCGCCGCCGATATAGAGAGCATCAACATCGGGCAGAGAATCAGTTATCGGGGAGAAGAAGAGAAGATGTGCGCCTCTTGCCCTGAGCCTTCGCAGGTTTTCTGCATAGTAAAAGCAGAAGGCTGCGTCCATCGCAACACCAATCGTGACAACTGGGTCTTCGGGTTGTTCGGGTTCCAACATTTTCGTGAGTGGAGGAGCAGAAGATGCTGTTTTTTGAATGTCCTCGATTGAACAGCATTCTTCAATAACAGTTCTGCTCGCTTTCATCCCTTCACTCTCTCCTGCCATGGTGAGTCCGAGATGGCGGCTCTTCACCAGGAGTTCGTCACGGCGTGGAATCCAGCCAAGTGACTGCAGGTTCTGAGCATTTCCAATCATCTTCCGGTGGCGATCAGATCCTCCCCGGTTGTAGATGACGCCTGCAAAGAAGATATCCGGATCATATGTCGTATAGCCCAGGATCAATGCGTGGACGCTCCGGCTCATCCCTTTCACATCACAAACCAGGATCACCGGGCATGAGAGGATCCGTGCGACATGGGCAGTGCTTGACTCCCCTGTCCCATCAATTCCATCATAAAGCCCCATAACCCCCTCAATGACTGCGATATCAGCCCCTTCAGATGCTCGCATGAAGGTTCTGATCACCTCATCCTCTCCCATTATATAGGGGTCAAGGTTTAGCGATCCCCTGCCACATATCTCTGTATGATGAGTCGGGTCAATAAAGTCAGGCCCTACTTTGAAGGGCTGGACCGTCAGTCCCCGGGCGGTAAGCGCTCCCATCAGTCCGGTAGCAATCGTTGTTTTACCGCACCCGCTATGGGTGCCAGCGATTATGATTCGTGGGATCCGTATCTTTGTCTCCGGCATACAATACCTCTTTTAAATCACCAGAATAGCATTTTGAACCTGATCTCCCGCTTGCTGCAGAAATATGCAACCTATGTTGTTCTTTCCCTGTACAAAACTCTTTTTCGATTCTTCACAATCTCAGTACTCAAAGTTCGCCAGCAGATCCAGAAGCTCTTCTTCGGTACGTGTATGTCTTGTCAGGGTTATTGTCCCCCCGTTTGCCTCAAGTGATGTATCGAAGGCGCCTGGAGCATCATTCGCTGCAAGCGGAGGATGATCAGAGCAGCAATACCCGTAGCACTCCATGATCCTGAAGAGTTTATAGACCTCCGGTGCTTCCAGGTTGTTCTCTTTTAACAGTTTGCCATTGGAGAAGATGCTGTGCGGATTGCCATCGGCGACGATAGTGGTGTTTAAAACAACCACACGATCAGCCATATGGGAGACGGCGTTCACGTCATGCATGGCTACGATGGTGGTGATTGCCTTCTCGCTGTTCAGGCGGTTGATCAGCTGGATCAATAATGCCCGGTTTTTCGGGTCAAGGTTTGCAGTTGGCTCATCCAGGATGAGTATCCTTGGTTCCATCGATAGGACTGCGGCAAGGGCAGCCCGTTTCTTCTCGCCATAACTCATATGATGGGGAACACGGTCCTCAAACCCGGTGAGCCCAACGGTCTCAAGGGCTTCACGAACCCGCCGGTCCACTTCCTCACGGGACAGCCCCATGTTGGTCGGGCCAAATGCCACATCATCGTAGATGGTCGGCATAAAGAGCTGGTCGTCTGGATCCTGGAAAACGACGCCCACCTTCTGGATGCGCTCTTCTATCGGCATGTGGCGGACATTCTGGCCGAAGATGGACACATTATCCTCCATGCTCTTGATAGAGCCGTTTAAGTGGAGGAAAAGGGTGGTCTTCCCGGCGCCGTTCTGCCCGATGATGGCAAGCCGCTCTCCTTCGTGTACAGTGAGTGAGATGTCCCTGAGAGAGACGGTGCCGTCCGGGTAGTGGTGGTTTAAGTGATGAATGGTAATGGCTTCCTTCATGTGATCACCAGTGGATAGATCAGGAGTCCTGCTGCAATGGATATGAGGATCATACTCATAAAACAATCAGATCTCCTGATTGCAAACGGTGCAAAACTGATTGGTTTGCCCTGGTAGCCTTTTGCCTGCATCCCAAGGAAGACCCGTTCAGCCCGCTCATAGCTCTTCACAAGGAGCATGCCGACGAGGTTGCCGATGATTGCGAGCCCGTACCGATTCAGCCTGAATGAATAGCCTTTGGCCCGCATGGCACTCCAGATGCTGAGGAACTCATCCATCATGACATAGATGTAGCGGTACGTGAAGAAGAGCATCTGGATGATGATACCGGGGACTTTCAAAAGGGAGAGGGCTTTGAGTGTGGTATCGAACCGCTGGGTGCCAAGGAGCGTCAGGACAAGAGTGATTGCAGCAACTGATCTGAGTGTGATCAGGAGGGCAAATGAGAACCCTTCTTCTGAGAAGATAACCGGTCCTGCCTGCCAGAGAGGACTGCCGGGCACGGTGAGGGGCATCAGGATCAGGATGGGAAGGATAAATACCAGGATGACTTTTGAGCGCCGAAAGACAAAAGCAGGTGGGAGCCGGGAGATGATCAGGATTGCGAATGCGATGAAAAGAGCCAGAAGCGCAAGGTGGATACTCTCGACAAAGACAGCAGAAAAGATGAGGATGGTGAAAGATAGGATCTTGCACCGGGGCTCAAGCCGGTGAATCGCAGAATCCAGATCTGCGTATTTGTCGATATCAGGGTAATCCATACATCTCCGGTATTCTGCCTGCCCGGCATCTCACTCCTGGTGTTGTCTCTGCATCTTCCGTGCCGAATAGATCATGGCAATGCCCGCAAGCCCAATCAGGTAGCCAAACCCGGCAATGATTCGTGCTGCAAGCGGGAGTTGCTGATCGGTTCCGGCTGTCACTCCGGTTTTTAGATCAAGGGTCATCTGTGCCCGGTGACCGGTATGTTCAGCGATGATTGTGTATTCTGTCACTCTCCATTTGGGTTCAAAAGCAAAAAAGCCATTCTCATCTGCGGTATCTTTCAGGTAGATCGCTTCTTCACCATCGGTTATCGCATAGACGGTGATCTCTGCATTGGCCATGGGGGATCCCCCTTCATACCATGCCCTGACCAGCACTTCATCATACTGATCACCGGTCATAAACGCACCAACATATGCCCTGTGCGCAGATACCGGTGCGATGAGTGCAGATACAAGCAGGATGGCTATCAGGCCAGTCAGTACTATACGGGTAGTTCTCTTCATTTTTTCTCTCCTCTCAGTGGAAAAGGCAATAATTCAGGTTTGACACGTGCGAGATATCCAATCACCGCACCGGTAACAATCGCTTCTATGATGATGATCGGGATATGTGCAACAGCAAGGACGCCAGCGACTGCACGGAACTCTGAACCAGAGATGATGAGGATCAAAACCAGGATACACATCGTCAGGAATACGCCAAGTCCACCGGATAAGCCCCCGATAAGGGGTAGCGAAACCTTCCGCCCTGCGGCTGTGAGGAATGCCAGGTAGCAGAGAAGAGCAGGAATTCCGATCATCAGGGCATTGATGCCGAGGACGGTGATGCCGCCGTGCTGGAAGAGCAGTGCCTGCAGCGTCAGGCCGATAAAGAGCGCGATGTAGCTGAGTGGCCCAAGTACAATTCCCACAAGGCCATTCAGGATAAGGTGGGCGCTTGATGGGGGGATGTCAATGTGAATGAGCGAGGCGACAAAGAACGCTCCGGTCATCACCGAGAGCTTTGGTATCTCAGCTGCGATATCGCCATTTCGTGATGCCCACCTGAGTGTGGCGGCAAGCAGGATGATGGTGAAGATCCAGCCGGCAACAACCACCGGCATGGGAAGAACCCCGTCAGATATATGCATGGTCTCTGGCTCCTGTGATGTTGATATGGAATGAATATGTTCAGATCATCTGGATGGCATGTCTGAAATGGATGGTGAGGCCATCTCCGGGGGGAGATCGGCTTACTGCCTCCGTATGGCATACACAACAGCCATGATCCCCGCAAGTGCGGCAAGTGCAGAGAACCCCGGGCTCTCAGCAGGCGCAGATGGTGCCTGTGGTGACGCAGCATCGTCAAGTGCTGCTTCAAGCGCATCTATATGCCTCAGTAGATGCCGTGCATCGCGCTCAGCCCTATGTGCAGCATCATGGATTGTGTCTGCATGCTGGATATGTGACTCTGGAATACTATATTCGAGTTCATGGATGTTGTCATGCCGGGATGCGAGTACTTCGGTGTATTCAGCAATCTTCTCTCCCATATTAGCAAGGACTTTGTTGATTGCCGGGCGGTTTGCAACGGGATCAGCACCAAGGGTTTCAAGCTCTGCTGCATCTTCCTGCAGGTCTTCTGCGATATGCTCAAGCTCATGGGCTGCCTGGTGAATCAAGTATGCAAGATCCAGGATCTCAATTGAGAGTGTCTTCTCTCTATAGATCACCTGTGATTCATCATGGATGACTTCAGCAAGATCAAAGAGACCATCTGCATGGTCGATGATCCCGGCAATCTCGCGATCAACAGCATCCTGGTGTGCCGATGCCGGCATAAAGAGCAATGCAAGGATACATACGACTGAAATGCAGGCAATACTGACTTTTTTCATTGTGTTCATGGGTAAACCTCATCTGATCGCAGGCGATCCAGTAAAAATATATTGTGTAAACTTAAAAGAAGTTTCGTTTTAGTCCGGCATACGTACCTATGCTGGTTCCATCAGGTCACCTGAGTATCACCAGTGAACAGGAGGAAAAAAGAGCAGTATATGAAAAAGATGGGGCATGTCTCTCTGCAGATGCCTGGAATCCATGCCCCATACTACTCCCGACACCACCGGGGATATCTCTCTTGTGGATCGCATTCCCTGAGCTTCTTCTCACTCCCCTTGTTCCTTCTGCATCTTCCGTGCCGAATAGATCATGGCAATGCCCGCAAGCCCAGTCAGGTAGCCAAACCCTGCAATGACACGTGCTGCAAGCGGGAGTTCTGTGCCACTTCCGGCTGTCATGCCGGTCTTGAGATCAAGGGTCATTGTTGCCCGGTGTCCCGTGTGTTCGGCGATGATTTTGTATTCTGTCACTCTCCATTCGGGATCAAACGCATAGAACCCCTGTTCATCTGCGGTATCCTGGATGTAGATCTCTTCAGTTCCATCCCTGATGGCATAGATGGTGATCTCCGCATGTGCCATGGGGGATCCACCTTCATACCAGGCCCTGACCAAAACCTCATCATACTGATCACCAGTCAGAAAAGCGCCAACATATGCCCTGTGCGCTGATACCGGTGCGAT
>QZAC01000023.1 GCA_003838065.1 Methanocalculus sp. MSAO_Arc2 | reverse complement strand
TTTCGTGCCCCTGCTTCTGCCACCCGGCGGGCAGCCTGGACGGCGGTATCGAGTGCGCCCCGCTCTTCGCGGGAGAGGACGGTCATTTCAGCATCACCGGATTGCCTTTCTCGAGTTCTGCAAGAACTCTGCCCCGTACCTCTGCAAAATACTCATCAAGATCCTCTATTGTCTTCACCGTCACCGGAGTATCAAGAGGCACCATAACCGTCTTTGGCTCAAGTATCTTTGCTGCTTTCTCGCGGATACTGGCCAGAGCATTCTCGATCAGCCGGACATTGCCATCAAAAGATTTGAGTGGCCTCTTCTTCAGTTCCTCAATGATATCAGCATCTGTTCCGGTCTTTAAGGGCGGGAGTTCCTCCAGATGATAAGACCGGATCAGCCGTGCCTGATCTTCTTCAGAGAGCCGCTGCCAGAGTGAATCGTCTTCGAGTGTCGCAAGTACATGAGATCGGGCCGTCTCAATCCGCTCTCGCCCTTCACTGATTGCTTCCCGAAGCCCGTTCCTCAGATCAGCAAGCAAGGGTTCTACGGGATCAGGATATGCAAGCAGACTCCGATGTTCATGAATCGATTCAGCATCGGAAAGAATCTCATCAAGCTCAGGGAGCCCCTCGCCATGTTCGATCAAACTCCAGAGCGATCGCCACAGTGGAAGCTTCTCCTGGATTTTTTCCCCTATCTTTTGCCAGCGCCGGATGTCCTCAATGATCTCATCCTGCTTGATAACAAGCTCCCGGACGAGCTGGTTCCCTGAATAGCCCTTCAGTTCAGAGATGTACCCCGGACGCACAATATTAGGCAGCGGCTCCTCTCCTCCGGAAGATTTGAGAAGATCTTCCAGATGTTGCAGGAAGAGAAGAGCCTGCTCAACTTCTCTTCCGGATTCCGATTGTATCCCGACCTGCGTGTAGAGTGATCGTGCTCCAAGACGTTCACTCTGCGTCAGGACAATATTCTCAGCTTGAAATGTAGCCCGTCCAATCTGCTGCCTATCAAGGTCTGTAGCTGAAATTGGTTTGCCGCTTATACCTGCCTTCAGATGATCTGTTGCAACCAGTACCATTAAGGCACCGTCTATTGCATCCTTAGGCCAGCCAAATGGTGGCTGATCCAGAGCGTTTCGTAAATCTTTTCCGCTCTTTGGATTCGTCAGCCGTTTGAGAACCTCTTTACAGACCGGGTGTTCATCCACACCCCGTTCCCACCCCACTTTCTTCAGAGGGGTCTGATCTCCACTTCGTACACGTGAAATAACCTGATCCCACCCACGGGTATCGGCATCATCAAATCTCGGGTACATTCGGATAACAGCACTATCGGCTGCTTTTTTTAAGCTGCCAGAGAGCGTATCATTCTCGACCTTGACTCCTCCTCCGAGGTAAACCACTGCCTGCGAGAAGATATCCTTAATGATCCTCTCAATCCGCTGGATGTGAGCCGCTCTCTTTGCATCAATATTTGATCTGGCCTGATCGCCTTCCGCTGTGGTTGGAGCAGGGCGATCTTCAATGACCTTTTCTGCTGCAAGCAATCCGGCAATTTCGTCCTTTAAGGCATCATGTTCGATTCTTGGGAGAAATACAAAGATGAGAGGACTCTCACTTCCTTCAGCTGCTGCCTCTTTGATCACCGAATTATTGTCTATCTCCCATCCGTGCCTGAACCAAATCGGTATTTTATTTCCGACCTCCGGTCTCTCTGATGAAAAAAAGGTATAATCAATCTCCCGGGGTGTGCTGGTCTCACCCTGGGTGATGGATATTCTCCCCAGTTTTTGTTGAAGATGGTGTTTGAGCAAATCGCTCCTCTTAAACACCAATTTCGAGTCGTCGGCTTTATAATCAGCTTTTCGCTTCTGGTAATCTCCCTCCCAGACACTTCCTTCTTCTGTCTGGATACGATATTCATTACCAACTTTTGCGATAACTCCCCTATCATGCAGATCTGACAGGAGTGATGGCATCTCTCGCCTGAGATTCTCTGAACCTGTGACAAGATCAGTTACCAGGAGGTCAGCAAGTGTTTCAGAGGTTGCCCGAAGACCAAATGATTCATCAACTTTCTGAATGAGGAAGAGAAGAGCACATATTCTGGATCGAAGGTTACCATCTGGCGTTCCGTCATCTTCTCTTGAGATGGCCTCAGCCATCTGTTGTGGAAGGAGATTATTTCTCACAAGCTGGGTCTTCTGCTGAGAATAGATGAAGTCAGCGGGAATGAATGTTCCAAGCGTGGCATCTCCATATTTCTTTGTACCATCAAAGGTGATTCGGAGCTGGTTTCGGAGCTGTGTACTCATTCCTCCTTCATCTACCGAATGAAGCACCTTCTCCCAGAAACGCTTTCTGGTTGGCAGGAGGGGATAATCAAGAGCGAGAACGCTTTCATCCTGAGCATGATAGGCAAGTTTTGATCCATCCAGATGACGTGATATCTCGCCGGTGACAGCATTTATTGTCTCTTCCAATGGCGCTTTCATAGACTCTTTCTTGCGAAGGATGGTCTGGCGAAGAACTGTATCAACATCTTTTGAATCGAGAGTGACCCGTAACGAGAACCTTCCCTGAAGCCTCTGGAGAAGTGTGTTTGCCTGAAGTGCCTCCTGACCGGTTGCTACAATCAGCAGGCGTGATTTAAACCTGCTACAGACATCTTCAATTACACCCTGGAATGCAAGGAGTTGTTCTGCACCTTCTCCAATCGTCAGGTACTGTTGTACTTCATCGAGGACAAGGAGAACAAGAGGCATTCTGCCGTTCTCAGTACTCTTCATGGCAAAGATATCATTGAGCATCGATGCCATCAGGTCATTTGTCATGACAATATCAGTGCCAAACTGCCGACGAAGATCATCTCGCGCCTCTTCAGGTGTTCGCTTTGAGAAATCTGGATGGAGTTCGATGAGTGCCTCCGCAAAGACATTTGATACAAAAGGACGGCCCATATCCCGTGGCCTCTCTGCATCAATGAGCCGCTGCCGCATCTTCTCAAGGATGCCATATTCAGCAAGCCAGAGGTGAATCCGTGCGACATCAATCTTTTCTGGTAAATCGGCTGCCCGAAGAACAATCTGGAGGATTGCTGTCCTCGGGTCATCACCAACACCGGCACTGAGTGTTCCTGCCGCAGACCAGATTCCGCCGTTCCTTCTCCCTTCCGTGTTCAGTTGGATAAGGAGAGCTTTAATCTCAGGTGGTAATTTTGCGAGATCTCGTGCTGTGGCACCATCAGGGAATGCCAGATCGCTCCAGAGAAATTCTAGAACCCGGACAAGATGAGACTTCCCCGAACCAAAGAAGCCACTCACCCAAACAGCAGGCTGAACCGGATGATCAAGATTGTCAAGGAATGACTCAAGAATATGTTTCAGCCCATTGTAGTATGAACCCTCACAAACAAAGCTCTCAAGCTCGTATCGAGCGACTCTCAGCTGATTTTCATCAATGATTCGACCAACTTTCGTTACTCCGTCATTTGGAATCGTGTATCCGGTTGGATCACGATGAAAGACTTCTTTGTTAAGAATATACTGATGATCGGACATACATTTAATCCTCCACCTCAATAGGTGTTGCAAGATAATTCCATCCATCCCGTGCTTTCAGAAGGCGATACTTTCTTCCATCCCTATCACCAGGGAAGAAAAAGAGCAGTCTTCCATTGATTTTTGCCTGTCTTATGAGTTGATCTATGATAGTACTTGCACGAACAATCCCAAATAGAGAGCCAATACCGGACACCGCAAAAACTGTGTTAGAATCAGCCTCTTCCAGCTTCTTACTAAGAGTATCTACCATATATGAGATAAAGTCAGGGAGATCATACTCGAGATCGGAAGGGTTTTTGAAGTATTCTTCATGGTACTCATTTTCTATCAGCCATGATTCAAAATACCCGCTTATATCATAATGAACCCATGAATGGCCAGCTTTAACAGTTTTGATCTTAAATTCATCCAGACGTGCCTGTATCCGGCGTTCATATGCAGGTTCATAGACACAGAACCATACCTTCTCCTGATCTGAAAGCATCTCCTCCCATGGGAGTGAGACCTGCCTTCCATATGCTTCAATAAGACCTTCGACTTTTCCCATTGTTTTTCATCTCCTTCCATGATCCAACGTAAGTGTAAGTTCAATTATTCCCCCGGCACTTCTATAGATGAGCCATCCTTTCTTCATGGCTGCATGGAGGTACTCCTGGATCTCAGTATCAGTTGCATCCAGTGCATGCACAAAGACTGTGTCAAAGAGAGAGGCACCCTGCAATCCGGTGAGCTGGCCAAGATAGAGGGCGTATGTAAGAGATGCAGGACCTGCCACAGCCTTTCTTCGAACTTTTTTTAACTTCCCACTCAGATGGCCGGACTGTGCCCAGGACGAGAGGAGATTAAGGGAAATTGAATCGATTAACTTTGGTGTGTAGTATTTCCTATACTCCTGCTCAATGTGTTCGATCATATCTTCCTTTGTAATCTGACTATCACACTCAAGAGGGAGAATTATTTGCGCGGAATAGCGTAAGATATGATCTTGTGCAATAGCTGATTCCAGAGCAACGAGGGCCCTCTCATCTGGCGCTACACTCCAGAAAAACCGCAAGGTGGAAAAGATATTATTTTGAATATCAAGACTGTAAAGGAGTGCTAAATGATAGAAGCTCTTTTGCCTGCTCGAAATGCTGCCTTTTTGAAGTATATTCTCCTCATAAACCAACCGCTTGATTTCATCGATAGGGCAATCATTGGGTGTAGTATCAAGAATGAGGGATAATTCATTGAACATCATGGTCCTACCGGTATGGGCACTTGCAGTGCTGGCTGGACCAGTATCGTCTGATTTCTTCTGACGCTTGGGCGTTTCTCTTGGCACAAAAGGAAGTATGTTCCTTCCATATTTATAAAGGATTAGATTTTGTTTTGAGTGTTGCATTAAAAATAAAAAACCAGAGTGGGTTTTAGGGTTATATTGACATTATCAAGCCCTCCATCCCAACACCCTTATTATCCCACCAATTCAATTCACTCATTACATGACTCTCTGGTTGGTTCGGGCAGGCAGGTATGGCGAGAGGGAACAACTGGCACTCGAAAAGAAGATTGCTGTAATTGGATGGGATGATGTACCTGACCTGTCACAAGAGAATATGGGCACTTATTCAAAGTGGTGATTCATAGAAAGGATCTGAATATGATAGTAGGAAAGATGATTTATTTGAGAGAAAAGGGGATGTTCAATAATGATTGAAAAAATACAAAGGGTGAGTCTACGAGAGGTTTGGAGGCATGAAAGTCTTGATTTCACAACCTGGATGGAAGAGAATATAGATGTACTCAATGATGCACTGGATCTCTCATTATCAAATGTTCTCCGTGAACAAAATGCTGGTGATTTCAGTGTTGATTTGGTAGCTGAAGATAATGAAGGCAATGTTGTGGTCATCGAAAACCAGCTTGAACGCAGTAATCACGATCATCTCGGAAAGCTCATTACATATCTCGCAGCTCTGGAGGCAAAAGTTGCAATATGGATTGTGAGCGATCCCAGATCTGAACACACAAAAGCGATTGCATGGTTAAATGAGAGTTATGCCGCAGCATTTTATCTCGTCAAAGTTGAGGCAATTAAGATCGGGGATTCCTCTCCAGCTCCTTTACTGACATTGATCGCTGGTCCGAGTAGAGAAGCTATTATGGCAGGAGTTACCAAGAAGGAATTAGCAGAACGTCATCAGGCACGCTATAAATTCTGGACCGAGTTACTCAACCGAGCAAAGCTGAAGACCAAACTACATGCTCATATTTCTCCTGGTTACTATAATTGGATCGGTACTTCAGCAGGATTGCCGTTTGGATTGAATCTGAATTATTCTGTTCGACGACATGATGCACAGGTCGAACTCTACATTTATTATGATCAGGATACAGGAGAGGGAAATAAAATAATATTTGAACAGCTATACCAGAAAAAAGCTGAGATTGAAGAGACTTTTGGCGAACCGCTTGACTGGGAGGCTCTTGAAGGGAAACGAGCATGTCGAATCCGAAAAAAGATTCCAATAGCAGGCTGGATTGATGAGACCAATTGGCCAGCTGCTCATGAGGCAATGGCTGATGCCATGATCCGACTTGAGAAGAGCCTGCGACCCCATATCAAGAATCTTGAGTTGCCAAAGAAAGTGAAATATTCTGGACAGGAACTTGATTGAATATTCATTTCACATCGATAAACCAATGAAAAGCTATTCAAATCAACAATCTTCCTCTAATCCAAACCCCCCAACCCCATCACCACCGCCCCCGGCACAGCCTCCCTCAGATCCCGCACCGTCTCCGGATGGCAGGTGAAGTAGAGCACCTGGCAGGTCTCGGCAAGGTCTGCAATCGCCTCGCAGGCATTCTTCCTCCGGGCGGGGTCAAAGTTCACCAGGATGTCGTCGAAGATGATTGGGACCGGCACCGAGGAGGTGGCATAATCGCGGATATAGCCAA
>QZAC01000207.1 GCA_003838065.1 Methanocalculus sp. MSAO_Arc2 | reverse complement strand
TCCGACCCGGTGCAACTCTGGAAGAAGCTGAACGAGAAATCAATGCTGCTTTTTATCTCGGTATGTATAGCGAGTTCCCGGTTGGTGGCAGACTTCAGAAACGGTTCATCCCGAAAGTACATATGTATTATTCGCAGGGACGGGAGATCAAGAGTTGTGTGACTCGTGAGGGACCGCACCTTCACGATGCAGGCGAAGTTACCTGTCCCAAATGTGCCGAAACAGATCGAACACGGATCACGTTCCCGATGGTTTTCTGTCGCGCCTGTGGTCAGGAATACTATACGATTGAACTCCTTCCTGATGGTACCGTTAAATCGCGGGATATGGATTCTCTGGCACTGGAAGGTGAAGCATTTTATCTGTACCGCGGGGAGTTTCAGGAAGGGGAGGTTTCGCCACCAGAATGGTGGTGTACGGATACTGGTAATATTAAAGAAAAATACCGTTCGTTTGTTTCACCGCAAAGGGGATCCTATTGCCCTGACTGCAACAAACTGATCATTGATGGTCAGCAGGTGGATCCCTGTATGTGTAGCGGGAAGATTCGGATCACGCTTCTTTCCACACCGTTTAGGTTCTGTCCGTCCAGCGGATGTGGTGTTTCTTATGATCTGAGAACTCGGAGAGAGTTCAACAAACTGTTCTCATTTGGTACCGTGGGACGGTCAACCGCAACAGATATTCTTGTTTCAAATATGTTGACCACACTTCCCTCATCTGAACAGAAAGTTATCGCGTTTTCAGATAACAGGCAGGATACGGCGCTTCAGGCAGCCCACATGAACAATATTCAGAAACGCATCCACTTCAGACGAGCCCTCTATCATACACTCGCACATGAAGAAAACCCTGTCCTTCTCAGGGAAGCAGGTGAAACGATATTTAATACACTAAAACATTACCAATCAGAAGGAGCTCTCCCGGACTTTGAGAAACACGGTGGCGAAGGACGGATGAGAAGGAGTTCAAAATCCGAATCCGTTTACAAAAAATATCTCCTGTTAAACACCATCCTCGAAATGGGATCTACCCGGCAGAAGAACCAACCCAATCTGGAAGATGTTGGTCTTCTCAAAGTTGGATATGTTGGTCTTGATGAGATAGCCGCAAATAGTAATCTATGGAAAGATGTTCCGATTCTCAATGCGATCACCCCTGATATCCGTGAAGATTATCTCAAAGGATATCTCGATATTATGCGGCATAATCTTGCCATCTATTCAGAATTTTTCTTTGATCCCTATGCAATCAACGAGGAGATCGAACGACACCTCAACCCTGACGTATTGTTCCATAATGAAATCTTGACCACTCGACCTACCGGGTATAGTGATGACGCACGAAGAAACTCCCC
>QZAC01000206.1 GCA_003838065.1 Methanocalculus sp. MSAO_Arc2 | reverse complement strand
GAGACGGGAGCATCCAGATGAATATCCAGGAGTTTGGAACAGTTGTACAGTACGATATCCCGGTCAAAGTCGTCATCCTGAATAATATGTACCTGGGTATGGTCAGGCAATGGCAGGAGCTCTTTTATGACCGCCGCTACTCGTACACCGAACTTCCATCTGTTGACTTTGTCGGCATCGCAGCAGCATATGGAATTGATGGCATCAGGGTTGATTCGCCGGACCAGGTCAGGGAGGCACTGACTGCGGCCATTGAAACAAAAGGTCCGTTTGTCCTTGATTTCCGGATAGACCGGGAAGAGAACGTTTTCCCGATGGTGCCAGCAGGTGCTGCAATTAACGAGATGATAGGGGGTCAGCAGAAATGAAGGTTCATACCCTCTCCGTCCTGGTCGAGAACCGGGCCGGTGTCCTCTCCAGGGTTGCCGGCATGTTCTCCCGCCGTGGGTTCAATATCGAAAGTCTCGCGGTTGGCACCTGTGAACTGCCGGAGATGAGCCGGATCACCATCACCGTTCTTGGGGATGATGCCGAGATCGAGCAGGTCAAAAAACAGCTGAACAAGTTGATCGATGTCATCAAGGTTTCAGATATCACCTATCGTGAGCATATTCAGCGTGAACTCGCGCTCATCAAGGTGGCTGCAAACCCGGGCAGTACACGGGCCGAAGTGATGCAGATTGCAGATATCTTCAGGGCCCAGATCATCGATGTTGGTACAAGGACACTTGTTCTGCAGGTAATCGGTGCTCCAAACAAGATCGATGCCCTTGAGAAACTCCTCCGGCAGTACGGGATAAAAGAACTCGTCCGCACCGGAACTGTTGCTGTCCTGCGTGGTGCAAAGACCACTGCAGGAGAATAAACACTTTTTTTACTCTCTTTCTGGTTCTGCCTGGCCTCGGTGCAATGTGTTTGCCAGTGTCTGTTCAGACAAGAACAGTCCAGACGGCATGGATGCAACAGGTACCGGATGGTATCTTCGGGAGAAAGTAGCGGCTGCTGAAGCTGGTGAAGTTGGCAGGAGAGATGAAGGGAAGGGATTATGAGCATCTTTAGTACTCTATGAGCCTCGAAAGTGCGTCAATTGCCTATAGTTGGGTGGGGTGCTATCCATATTCCAATTGAGGGTGTATCTGCCCGCTTTTTCCGGAACAGATCGAGCATGTTAAATGTTAGCATGGCTCAAATTGACATTACATGCCATTTGGACTGCAACCACATACCATCCTCGCCGTTGGTGTGGTTACTCTGATTATTATCATTCTGCTTGTGATATGGGCGTTGCGATTTCCAGAGGATGACTGATGGCTGACATCATCACCCTCGGGATTATTGCCCTGTACTGTATCATGCTGATCGGTATTGGGGCATGGGCATCAAGGAAGATTCTGAATACCGAGGACTATATCGTCGCCGGCCGATCGCTTGGGTTCTGGGTGTTTACGATTTTGATGGTCGCTTCCATCTGCAGTGGTATGACGCTTCTTGGCGTCTCAGGCCTTGGTTTTGCCACCGGATGGCCGACAATCTGGGAGCAGATCTTTCTCCCGGCAGCAGCGGCGTTTTGCATCACGGTCTTTGGTATGAAACTCCATACTGTGGGCCGTGACAACGGCTACCTCACGCTCCAGGATTATTTTGCCCACCGGTTTGAGAGTGTCAGGTATCTTCGCGGGCTTTCTGCGATTGCCGGGATTGTCGTCTCGGTGATCTATCTTGTGGGCCAGTATACCGCAATCAGCATCGTTCTCGTCTGGCTGTTTG
>QZAC01000205.1 GCA_003838065.1 Methanocalculus sp. MSAO_Arc2 | reverse complement strand
GGGGATATCCCGGTTGTCGTTGACGGTAAACCCGGTGTATTCAGGAATGGCCAGTGGATTTTTGCAGAAGATGCACACTGGACACCCACACCCGCAGCAGACCGCCGGCAGTTTGGACAGGGCGGGGATATCCCTGTTATCGTTGACGGTAAACCCGGTG
Source organism: Methanocalculus sp. MSAO_Arc2 (assembly GCA_003838065.1). GTDB lineage: Archaea > Halobacteriota > Methanomicrobia > Methanomicrobiales > Methanocorpusculaceae > Methanocalculus. The sequence goes on along the minus strand of QZAC01000205.1, from coordinate 3,675 downwards.
TATTCAGGAATGGCCAGTGGATTTTTGCAGAAGATGCACACTGGACACCCACACCCGCATGGAACCGACCGCAGTTTGGACAGGCCGGGGATGTACCTGTTGTCGTTGACGGTAAACCCGGCGTATTCAGGAATGGCCAGTGGATCTTTGCTGAAGATGATGACTGGACACCCACACCGGCATGGAACCGACCGCAGTTTGGAATGATCGGGGATTCGCCGGTTACTGGTATCTCTGTGTAAGTCGGGAGATCAAATCCTTTTTTCAATTTTTTTTCTGATTTTGCAACTGGTTGGCTCTCCCTTAAACGCCATCGGGGTATGAAGGCGCCACCCGAATTCCCTATGAAATCTGGCGAGCCCCAAGGAAGTCCACGGCACTCTGATATTTCTATTCGAATATGAATGGCATCCCTCTGTTTACCATCGTTACTTTTATGGTTGTATAAAAGGATTAACAGACATCAACGGCGATACACCTGTGGGATAGATCCATCAATTCTGTAACACCATTCCAGCAACCTTCCTCTCACACTCGGATCGTCGTTTGGGACGTGAAGTACCGGGTGATAACATAATGAAATCGATACAGGATAGTGGTCGTATTCTTCTTATTCTTCTTCTCTGTACCTGCCTGATGTCAGGAGCGGGAGCGGTTGAAACATCTTCAGCAGATGGTAATATCGCATTTGAACAGTATTGGCACCAGCTGGGACCTGGTACATATAGTGATGACGCAACCAGCCAGACTCCCCATCCCTTGCTCCAATGGAACAGAAATGTTCATACATTCCTGATTCCTGGTATAAACGGAGAAAATACACCAGGCATCGCGGTCGCTCCAACTGATCCACCTGCAGATCTCCTCTCATCCAGCGGCTATAGCGGTCAGGATACCCTCGATCCCGAGTTCATCCGCACCCTCAGTTCCGGGTTCATCAAAAACCGCGGGCAGTATGATCCCGCAGTTGAGTACGTACTGCAGTACCAGGGAACAACCGTCTTCTTCACACAGGATGGATTCGTGCTCACGCATACCGCAGGAGATGCAGAGAACCGGACCACTGACGTGATCCGGCAGACCTTCGGCGGCGCATCCCCTGATGTCAGTATCGTAGGGCTTGAAGAGCGGGAAGGTCGCGTCAACTACTATGTCGGGAACGACTCCTCACAATGGCTGGCCGATATCCCGGTCTATGGCGAGATCCTGTATGAAGATCTCTATCCTGGAATCGATCTCGTCTATTCCGAGGAGAATGGCAGGCTGAAACGCGAGTTCCGGGTTGCTCCCGGCGCCAGTTTCGATCTGATTGAGATCCTGTATGACGATGAGATCATTCCCTCTGTTGATGATGCCGGTGTCCTGCGGTTAGCCTCACCCGCCGGAGAGATGCTCGAGAGCCCGCTTGTCTGCTGGCAGGTGATGGAAGGCGAGATTGTTCCCCGGACCGCCACCTATGTGATCGAGGAGGGGTCGGTTTGGATCGCAGTGGACGGCTATGATCCGGACTATGAGCTGGTCATCGACCCCGAGCTGGTGTATTCCACCTATTTGGGTGGAAGTGATTGGGATTATGGCAGGGCCCTTGCGCCTGATGGTGCCGGCGGCGTCTGGGTCACCGGAGAGACCCATTCAGCCAACTTCCCGGTGACCGGCGATGCCTACCAGGATGAAATAATTGGTGAGGAAAAGCTGGATAATGACGCATTCATCTCCCGGTTCTCGTCCACGGGGGCGCTCCTCTACTCGACGTACTTTGGGGGACGTAGTAGGGATTATGGCAGGGCCCTTTTGCATGACGGTTCCGGCGGCGTCTGGGTCGCTGGGATGACCGGTTCAACTGATTTTCCTCTGACCACCGATGCCCACCAGGGGACTTATGGTGGTTGTTGTTTGGATGCCTTCATCTGCCGGTTTTCATCTACAGGTTCGCTCCTCTATTCCACCTACCTAGGGGGAAGCAATTATGATTGGGGCAATGCCCTTGCCTCTGACGATTCTGGCGGGATCTGGATCGCGGGATATACCGGATCAAATAACTTCCCGGTGACAGACGATGCCTATCAGGGCAGCCATGGTGGTTATGCGGATGCTTTCGTCTCCCGGTTCTCATCTACGGGTGCGCTCCTTTATTCCACCTACCTTGGTGGGAGCAATTGGGATAGGGGCTATGCCCTTACTCCTGATGGTGCCGGCGGCGTCTGGATCGCGGGGTATACCGAATCAGATGACTTTCCGGTGACCGCTGATGCCTACCAGGGGAGCCATGGTGGTGATGGGGATGTCTTCGTCTCCCGATTCTCGTCTTCAGGTGCACTCCTCTATTCGACCTACTTTGGGGGGAGCAGAAGTGATCAGTGTCGTGCCCTTGCCCCTGACGATTCTGGCGGTATCTGGGTTACGGGATCAACATCTTCAACCAACTTCCCAGTGACAAGTGATGCCTACCAGAGTACCGGTAGTGGTGCCTTTGTCTCCCGGTTCTCGTCTGCGGGTGCGCTCATCTATTCGACCTACCTTGGCGGGAGCAGTTGGGATGTTGGCCGTGCTCTTGCACCTGACGGTTCCGATGGCGTCTGGGTCGCGGGGCAAACCCGGTCAACCAACTTCCCGGTGACCGACGATGCCTACCAGGGGAGTCGTCATGGATCTAGAGCAGCCTTCGTCTCCCGGTTCTCGTCTGCGGGTGCGCTCGAATATTCGACCTACCTGGGCGGGAGCGATGAAGAAGGTTGGTACTATGGTCTTGCGCCTGACGGTGCCGGTGGCGTCTGGATCACTGGGGAAACCATGTCAGACGACTTCCCGGTGACGCCTGATGCCTACCAGGGGAGCTATGGTGGAGGAGAAATATGGAGAGATGGAGATAGATATTATATGGGAGGGGATGCCTTCGTCTCCCGGTTCTCGGTGGGTACTCCCACAACTCCTCCAACAGCGGCCTTCACCGCCAACCCCACCTCCGGCACTGCCCCATTGACGGTGCAGTTCACTGATCTCTCAACAAATACCCCGATCTCGTGGAGATGGGAGTATAGTACCGGAGGGGGCTGGATGCAGTTCTCGACATCACAACATCCCTCCTATCAGTTCACCTCCACGGGGACATACTCGATCCGGCTCACCGCAACCAATGCGGCAGGAAGTGATGCCGACACGAAAACCGGATATATCACGGTGACAGATTTCATACCACACCCACTATACGATGAAATGCACGGCGTTTTCAGAAGTGGCCAGTGGATCTTTGCTGAAGGTGAACACTGGACACCCACACACGCATGGAACCGACCGCAGTTTGGACAGGGCGGGGATATCCCGGTTGTCGTTGACGGCACACCCGGTGTCTTCCGAAACGGTCAATGGATCTTTGCTGAAGATGAAGACTGGACACCCACACCCGCAGCAGAACGGCGCCAGTTTGGCATGGCAGGAGATGTCCCGGTTGTCGTTGACGGTAAACCCGGTGTATTCAGAAACGGGCAATGGATCTTTGCTGAAGATGCGGACTGGACACCCACACCGGCATGGAACCGACCGCAGTTTGGACAGGGCGGGGATATCCCGGTTGTCGTTGACGGTAAACCCGGTGTATTCAGGAATGGCCAGTGGATTTTTGCAGAAGATGCACACTGGACACCCACACCCGCAGCAGACCGCCGGCAGTTTGGACAG
>QZAC01000204.1 GCA_003838065.1 Methanocalculus sp. MSAO_Arc2 | reverse complement strand
TAGCGCGGGACCAGGCAGTAGCAGGGCTTTTTGGTGTCCGGCTCTCGTTTCCCTACCTTGATATGCGGGTTCTGCGCGCCGCAGATGCAGTGCCGGTGCAGGATATGATCCGATCAGGTGTGCGAAAACACCCCCTTCGTCTGGCTGCTTCTCTCGATCTTGCCGAGGATATCGCATGGTATGAGAAGAAGGCCATGCAGTATGGCAGCGGTATCTGGAAGGTCATTGGCCATCTGGCACGGGAAAGAGGTTTTAAAAGGGCAGTACAAGGGTACATGAATTATTTGCAGGAAGGTGGGGGAGAAGATGGTATCCAAAGATGAAGTTGCGCATAGTGCAACGATCGCTGACATCGAAATCGATGCATCAGAACTGGAACGATTCACCGAACAGTTCAATACAATATTAGAATATTTCGATATACTCGATGCGGTTTGGGGAAGAGATCAAGGGGACAATCACCGCTATAACGTCTTCCGGGAGGATACTGTCGCCCCATCGCTTTCACAGGAGGAGGTCCTGAGAAACTCGACCAGTCCCGAAGACGGGTTTATCCGGGCACCACGGGTGATCTGAGTGGCAAACACCGTTGTCTTTGACCTGCCTGACCCATTCAATGCGTTCATCACCAGGTGCAAGGAGGCTGCCTATGGCGATGGCCCGCTCTCCGGGATAACCATTGGTATCAAGGACAACATCTCAACTGCCGGTATCCAGACGACCTGTGGTTCACAGATCCTTGCCGGGTACATCCCTCCCTATGATGCCCATGTGATCACCCTCCTTGCGTCTGCCGGTGCTGCGATCGTCGGCAAGACCAATATGGATGAGTTCGGGATGGGTACAACCACCGAAAACTCCGCCTTTGGCCCCACAAAGAACCCGGCAGACCCCACCCGTGCACCGGGCGGATCGTCGGGCGGGTCTGCTGCCGCTGTTGCGTCCGGGATGGTGAGGATGGCACTTGGTACAGACACCGGCGGGTCGGTCCGGTGCCCTGCCTCATTCTGCGGCATTGTCGGCCTCAAACCAACCTATGGCCGGGTATCCCGGTACGGGCTGATCGCCTATGCAAACTCCTTTGAGCAGATCGGACCCATGGCCAGGAGCGTGGAGGACTGTGCGCTCCTGTACTCGGTGATCGCCGGCTACGATCCACGGGATGCAACCAGCTGCAACCTCCCGGCGCCAGCACCCGTCACCCCTGAGATTAAGGGGAAGAAGATCGGGGTGCCTGAAGAGTTCTTTGGCGAAGGGGTCAGCGCAGAGGTTGCAACGGTAGCGACCGCAGCAATCGATCAGCTTCAGGGGCTCGGAGCTGTGATCGTCCCCTGCTCCATGCCGAGCATGCGGTATGCACTTGCCGCATACTATGTCATCTCGATGGCCGAGGCAAGTTCGAACCTTGGCCGCTATGATGGTGTCCGGTTTGGCCCTGCACCAGACTTCTCACGGCCATGGCATGAGGCATACTCGGAAGTCCGCAGGTCCTGCTTCTCAGAAGAGGTGCGGCGGCGGATCCTGCTCGGCACGTTTGCACTCTCTGCCGGATACAAGGGAAAATACTATGCAAAGGCGCAACAGGCACGCCGGATGGTGCGTGCGGATATCGACCGCATCTTCCAGACAGTCGATCTGATCGCAGGGCCGACCATGCCCACTGTTGCATTTCCTCTTGGTCAGGTAACCGACCCCCTCTCGATGTACCTTGCAGATATCCTGACTGTTCCGGCAAACCTCTCTGGCATTCCCGCAATCTCGGTTCCCTGCGGAAGAACAGACGGTCTGCCGGTCGGCCTTCAGCTGATGGGAAGGCATGGTGCTGAGGATGAGATCCTCTCTGCCGCACTCGCCTTTGAGGAGGGATCCGCATGACCGTTATCATCGGCCTTGAGATCCACTGCCAGCTGAATACGCAGACAAAACTCTTCTGCGGCTGCTCCACTGACTACCGTGACGATGGCCCAAACACCCATGTCTGCCCGGTCTGCCTGGGTCTTCCAGGCTCGCTCCCGGCAATAAACAGACAGGCAGTGCTCTATGCACTCAGAGTTGCAAAGGCGCTCCATTGTGAAGTGCCGGAGATATCTGAATTTGCCCGAAAGAACTACTTCTATCCTGATCTTGCAAAGGCCTACCAGATCACCCAGCATGACAGGCCGCTTGCGGTTGGCGGATACGTTGATATCGAGTCTGAAGAGGGAAAGACCCGGCGGATTACCCTCACCCGCATCCATATGGAGGAAGACCCGGGCAGGCTTGTGCACATGGGATCTCCGGATCGCGGCCGCTACACCCTGGTCGACTACAACCGCTCCGGCATCCCACTAATCGAGATTGTCACCGAACCCGAACTCACCTCTCCAAAAGAGGCCCGGAGATTTTTAAACAAACTCCGGGCAACACTTGAGTACCTGGGCGTCTATGACTCTGATCGGGAAGGCTCGCTCCGGGTCGATGCAAATATCTCGATCAAAGGGCATGAACGGGTTGAAGTTAAAAATATTACCAGCTATAAGGGTGTTGAAAAGGCGCTGACGTTCGAGATTACACGCCAGAGAGCAATGATCAGAAGGAATGCACCAATCGCCAGGGAGACCCGCCATTTCCAGGAGGCGCGTGGTGTTACAACATCCGCCAGGTCAAAAGAGTTTGAACATGACTACCGGTACTTCCCTGACCCGGATCTGGCCCTTCTGCAGGTCAGCTCGTGGGTTGATGCGATCGAGCTCCCTGAACTCCCGGATGCCAGGCGGGACCGGTTCATGGAAGAGTACGGCCTCTCAGCAAACCATGCCCGGACGCTGACTGGAGATATCAGGCTGGCTGAATTCTTCGAGGAGATTGCAAGCGACATGCCCGATATCGCTGCACCATGGACCGCGGACGTCCTGCTTGGAGAGCTCTACTACCGGGATATGCCGGTTACAGAGGTTCCAATTCCCCTGTTTCGTGCACTCCTTTTTGAGCTGAAGCAGGAACGGATCACCGATTCTTCAGGTGTTGCGGTGCTCAGGACCATCCTCAACCAGGTGAAGGAGGGCTCCAGCCCCGAGATGCCGGCTGCGATCATTGAACGCCTGGGTCTTGGAAAGGAAGAGGGAGAGTCATTCCAGGAGATCGTGGCATCTGTACTTGCAGATCATGATGCAGCGGTTGCTGACTATCGTGCCGGTAAAGCCGGTGCGATCAATTTCCTGGTCGGCCAGGTGATGAAAGCAACCAGGGGACGGGCAGATCCAAAAGAGATCGCCCGGATCATCGAAGCACTCCTGCAGGAGTAGGAGGAGGGAGTCTGTGCACCTGATCATTGCAGAGAAGAACATTGCCGCACGGAGGATCGCAGAGATACGTGCCGGAAAAGCCAGGGTCTCTACAAAAAAGGATGGGTCCGCAACGATCTATGAATATGGAGACACCCGGGTGATCGGGCTTCGGGGCCATGTCGTTGAGGTGGATTTTGAGCCTGGTTATGATAACTGGCGGAGCGCCACCCATCCGCCACGGAGCCTGATTCATGCGGGCACCATCAAGCGGCCGACTGAAAAAAAGATCGTCTCTACCCTCCAGAAGCTTGCCAGGAAAGCCGATCGTGTAACCATTGCAACCGACTATGATACTGAAGGTGAACTTATCGGAAAAGAGGCCTACGAACTTGTGCGGGCTGTCAACCGGGATGTCCCAATCGACCGTGCCCGCTTCTCTGCAATCACGCAGGAGGAGATCACCCGTGCCTTTGCAGAAACCAGGTCTCTTGACTTTCACCTTGCAGCTGCCGGAGAGACCCGCCAGGTCGTCGATCTTGTCTGGGGCGCCTCCCTCACACGGTTCATCTCGATCGCGGCAAAACGGGGGGGAGGCAATATCCTCTCTGTGGGCCGTGTGCAGAGCCCGACCCTTGCAATGATTGTTGAGCGTGAACGAGAGATCGAAGCGTTTGTGCCCGAGACGTACTGGACGGTCAGGCTCGATACAGAGAAAGATTCTACGCTGATAGAAGCCCGGCATACGCACGGGAGGTTCCGGGAGAAAGATGAGGCGGAGGCAGCGGTCAGGGGGTCAGTACCTCCTCTTACCGTCACAGACGTCATCGAGGGCGAGAAGAATGATCGTGCCCCCTCCCCGCTGGATACAACGACTCTGATCGTTTCTGCAGGCCGCCTGGGATATTCTGCAGCACAATCGATGCGGATTGCTGAAGATCTCTATATGAACGGATACATCTCCTATCCCCGGACAGACAACACCGTCTATCCCGCAAGCCTCAACCTCAAAAGTATCGTAAACACCCTCTCAAAGGGGGTCTTTGCAGCTGATGGGAAATGGGTGTCTGCCAATATGCGCCCACAACCAACCCGTGGCAAGAAGGAGACAACCGATCACCCCCCCATTCATCCCACCAGCTATGGGAGCCCTGAAGAGATCGGGGAATCTGCATGGAAGCTCTATGAGTTTATCGTCAGGAGGTTCTTTGCGACACTCTCTCCGGATGCAAAATGGAAGACCCAGAAGGTAAACCTGACTGCCGGCAGCGAGCCCTACACCACAACCGGCAGCAGGCTCGCAATCCCCGGGTACCGGACAGTATACCCGTATTCGGATGCAAAAGAGCTGATCCTTCCACCGCTTGCTGAAGGGTCGGTCCTTCCGATCAATGCGGTTCACCTGGACGAAAAAGAGACAAAACCTCCTGCACGGTATACCCAGAGCCGCCTGATCCAGAGGATGGAAGAACTTGGCCTTGGCACAAAGAGCACCCGTCACGAGGTGATCCAGAAACTGATCGCCCGAAAGTACGTTGAAGGAAGCCCGCTTCGGCCCACCCTGGTCGGCCGGGCTGTCACTGATACCCTTTCTCTCTATGCAGATACCATCACCATGCCCGATATGACACGGGAGCTTGAGGAGCATATGAACCAGATCAAGGTGGGCAAACGCCAGTCCGGTGAAGTTCTGGACGAGTCCCGGAATATGCTCAATTGCGTCTTCAATCAGCTTGAAGAGAACGAATCGCTGATCGGAGAGGACATCATGGAGATGACGGTAGAGGAGTCGATCATCGGACCTTGTCCGGTCTGCGGTCATTCACTCCGGATCCGCAGGAGGGGTACCTCCCAGTTCATCGGGTGTATGCACTACCCGGACTGCACCTTTAACATCAGCCTGCCCCCGGGCACCTGGGGAGGTGCGGTGAAAACCAACGATGTCTGCCCTGAACATTCTCTTTTTCATGTGAGGCTTGTGAGAAAAGGAGCACGACCCTGGGATATCGGCTGTCCCCTCTGTTCCCATATTCAATCAAATACAGAAGCGCTCTCCATGATCCCTGAATGTAATGGGAAGATGATCCAGGCGCTCCATGCACACCACCTCTACTCGATCACCGATATTACCCAGAAGACGCCCGAAGAGCTCTCTTCATTGCTTGGGATCACCCAGAATACTGCCGAATCCCTGATCACCAGCGCCGGGGAGGTGGTGGCAACGCTCAGGCGAAGGACCGAGATGAAGAAGTTTGTCCGTGACCACATCACCCCCAGGAAGGGACGAAGCCCGGCAAAGATTGCAAAGGCGCTTCATGATGCAGGCATTGATGATATTTCTGCACTCGGGAATGCAAGTTCACAACTCCTTACACGGGCCGGACTTACCGCAGCCGAAGCAGAGGAGATCGCAATTGAAGCAAAGCGAGAGAGTGATGCCCGGCTTCTGCGCGAAATTGGCATCCCTGCTGCATCTCTTGGGAAATACCAGTCAGCCGGGATTACGTCTCCCAAAGACTTTATCCGGGTCCATCCGGCAGGAATTGCACATGCATCAGGCATCACCAT
>QZAC01000022.1 GCA_003838065.1 Methanocalculus sp. MSAO_Arc2 | reverse complement strand
GGGTGATCCGGTCATCCGCCTGGGAATGAAGGATCTTCTCCGCACCGATCGCACAGGCATGATAGACCTCCAGGATCTTTTTCCCGTCGTCACTCAGCTCGACTTCAATGTCGTCACAGAGTGTCCCGCAGAAGGGGCAGATTACATCTGATACGATATTTGCCATTGTTGTATTCCTCACTATCTCCAGGTCGCGCCTCGGAGAAGATGACAAGGAACCGCTTATCTTTCTGATACCCCCGGAGGCGCCATCCGGATTCTTGTTCGTAATATAACGAACTGTACCGATATAGACGAACTAATAGTATTAATACCTTACTTCAACAAGAGGTGGGGATAAACAGAAAAGAAAGGGAAAAGATTTTACTGCTCTTCACGATCCATCCGGATCGCTTTTTTCGGGCATTCCTGGGCACATATCCCACACCCTTTGCAGTACGTGAGATCGATCTCAAAATCGTCATTGATACAACCGTCCGGACAGTACATCGCACAGAGGCCGCAGGCATTGCAGGCCTCGCGATCCACCACCGGACAAAACGTCCGCCATGCACCGGTTTTTCCAGCAGCCCCGGGCCCGGGTCTGCTCATCGCAACAGGATCACTCATACAACCAGCTCCGTATAGGCAGCCTCTGCTGCCCGGATATTACGCTCATCAGCAAACATACTACGAATCGCATTTTCTGCCGAATCTCTTGAGATAACTCCCATCTTCGCCAGTGCTCCAAGAACAGGAGTATTTAAGATCGGGCTTCCGGATACCACAAGATCAACAGCAAGTGCAACCCCGGTGAGATCGATTGTCAAAACGTTGACCCCTGGAAGATCCACAGGGTGAGGACTGTTGATCAGTACTGTTCCCCCGGGCTGCATCCCCTGCAGGACATCAACAGTTTCCATGATGCTTGCATCAAGGACTATGACCAGGTCTGGCGATCTGATCTGCGAGTATATCTTTATGGGCTCGCAATCGATCCTGACAAAGGACGTTACCGGCGCCCCCCGGCGTTCAGCACCATAGAAGGGTGCGGCAGTCGCATGTTTTTTGTCAAGGAACGCGGCAGTGGCAATCAGACTGGCAGCAGTGACACCACCCTGGCCACCACGGGAATGAATCCGTATCTCAAACATCAGGCATCCACCCCAAACCAGTACTCGTCACCCATCTTTCGTTCACGGACAAAGGAGGCGATATCGTCATAGGTGACCTCTTGGCCGCCCAACCCGGCGATAACAGAATATATTTGCGCATCCCGATACCGTGACCGAATGGAATCTGCTAGCACCCCGCCAAATCCAAATGAGTAGCCCCGATCGATGACAACGAGATCCCGATTCCCCAGATCGAGATCCGGGAACGGCCTGAACCATCGGATACGCATGGATCCGGCCTTTATACCTTCCTTCCGGAGAATGTCAACAGAAACCTCGGCTTCTCTGCCAAGCGTTCCAAGCGAGAGAATGAGAATATCTGCATCTTCGCAGAGGTACTCCTCAGTTGGCCCATAGCTCCGTCCAAACCTCCTGGAAAACTCCTCTTCAGCATCACGGATAACTGCCGGCGAGTTGCGCATCGCCCGTTCGATCTCCCACCTGAATTTGAAGTGATCCCGGGGGCCGGTCAGCGTGCCATAGCTGGCGGGATGATCGATGTCTATTGCATGGGGGAGCACCATCGGGGGGAGATAGTCACCCGGATCGACTGTTTCCAGGGACTGCATGATGTGGGAGAGGAGGAATCCGTCAAGATTAACCATAACAGGCAGGAGTATGCCGGTATTTTCTGCGATCCGGAATGCCATCAGGGTCGTATCGTATGCTTCCTGGACATCTGCAACAAAAAACTGAAGCCATCCGGAATCCCGCTGTGAGTAGGCATCAGTATGCTCTGCCCAGACATTCCACCCTGGACCAAGCGCCCGGTTGATATTCGCCATCACAATCGGGAGGCGGGCGCCAGCTGCCCAGTGAAGCATCTCGTGCATGTAGAGAAGCCCATGCGAACTGGTTGCAGTAAATGTCCTGACACCGGTTACGGAAGCACCTATACAGGCAGTCATTGCGGAGTGTTCGCTCTCGACAGGAATATAGCGTGCCTGCATTTCGCCGCTCATGACATATTCTGCGATCTGTTCGACAACCTCAGACTGGGGGGTGATCGGGTACGCGGCAACAACAGAAGGTTTAGCTTCCTTCACCGCAGCTGCAACCGCCTTGTTCCCTGTTGCCACCATCAGCATTCTCCGGCCTCCTCTTTCGCAAGCAGTGATATATTCTTCTCTATTGATTGTTCAAGTTCATTCACGGCTCTATCTGAAATTCCTTTAAATCTGCCCTGAAGTGAGAGATACTCCCTGAGAGGCGCTCTCCTCATCATGGCAGTTTTTGAAGGGGAGCTGATCGTGAGTTCTCCAAATTTTCGCTCCCAGAGCACAAACGAACCGGTTTTCACTGCCATTTTCCCAACGGTAACAGACATATCAGAGGGTATTCTCCATCCTGGCGGACAGGGGACAAGGATATGCATAAAGGAAGGGCCAGGAGTCGCAAGCGCAGTTTTCACCTTCTCATAGAGATCTTTTGGATATGCCGGTGTTGCTGTTGCCTGGTAGGGGATGTTATGGGCGGCGATGATCCGATCGAGATCTTTTTTCGCATCGGTCTTGCCACCGGGCGTTGTGGTTGTACGGGCGCCTATCGGGGTGGCACCGGAACGCTGCATCCCGGTATTTCCATATGCCTCGTTATCATAACAGATATAGAGGAAATCTGTCCCCCGTTCAAGCGCACCTGATAACGCCTGTATGCCAATATCGACCGTTCCACCGTCACCTGCATAGACAATGACGTTTGTCTTTTTCCCCATGCTCGCAAACGCCTCGCTCATGCCTGATGCACAGGCTGCAGCAGCTGCAAACGCGATATTATAGACCGGAACATTAAATGCGGTATGTGGATAGATCCCCTGAAGAATACTTGTACAACACGCAGGAACAACCAGAACGGTATCCGGACCTGCGGCTTTCAGCACGTACCGGAGTGCAAGCGAAGATGTGCATCCGGCACATGCCGTAGTCGTTTTTTCTAGGTACTCTGTCTTTGGTATCTCGGACATGCAATCCCGATCAGGTCTGTCATTCATGAATATTGATACTTCGGATTTGGGACAGGTCAGCCGACAGCCATGATCGAAGAGAGATCAGGAGAAAACGACAGAGGAATCCGGAGCAGGTGAATTCCAGACGCAATGATCTCAATGGTAGTATTCTCACCTGCGCGGAGGTTCACAACACATAACCGGCCTATAGCGATGGTAACCGTTTCAACCGGCTTGAGTATCATAACCTGATCTGATATCAGGGGAAGCTTACAGAATAATGACCGGAGTTTGGTGATGGTGAGAGGAGAGGGTTATTCGGCTTCATTTCGTTATAATATTCTTTCCGATTATCCGAATGGTCAATATCGAAAGATCAACCCGATCAGATCCAGGCAACGGCCTGGCCGGGATGGTGACCTGCCGGCGACCACAAGCCGGGATCCTGCACGGGAAACACCCACTTAGACCTCTCTCCAGACGCCATCAGAGAGGATCATTTTGGCAGCAAGATGCGTATGGGAAAAAACCGCCGCAACCACCTACAAACGCACCCAGGACAGTTGAGGCTAAAAACCGGAAAATGCATCATCATCGCCCATAGCGATCATCAAATCTGACAATATCATCCTCACCGAGATATTCTCCTATCTGAACCTCGATCATCTCAAGCGGTATCATCCCCTGGTTTTCCAGCCGGTGGAGCGCACCTGCACGCACAAATGTTGACTCACCCTGCGGCAGAATCCGGGTTTCCCCATCTATCTCCACGTGGGCACATCCCGATACGACAACCCAGTGTTCACTCCGGTGGTGATGGTGCTGGAGCGAAAGTGAAGCCCCGGGCTTTACGGTAATCCGCTTGATCTTAAAAAACTGTGACTCCTCCAGGACAAGGTATGTCCCCCATGGACGGTGGACGAGACGGTGTTCAAGAACGGTGGGATCACACGCTGAGGTGAGCGCAGATACAACCTCCCGGACACGCTCGGTAGCGTCTCTGCTGCTGATAAGGAGTGCGTCGTCGGTGTCAACCACAACGATATCTGAAACACCAACAGCCGCCACACGCTTTCCCTCTGGATGGATGAACGTGCAGCCTGTCGAGTCGATCAGAAGGGCACCGCCAACATTACCGTGTTCATCAGGGGATGAAGTGTCATGGAGTGCAGAAAAAGTCCCGAGATCGCTCCACCTGGTTGTCAGCGGAACAACTGCTACCCGTGTTGAGTGTTCAAGCAGGCCATAATCAATGGAAACTGAAGGCATGTCGGGAAATGCCTCTGGTAAATGTGCATCGGCAATAGCAGGTGCATATTTCTGGCATTCTTCAAAGAAGACCCCTGGTGTCATCAGGAAGATTCCAGAGTTCCAGAATGCACCTTCTGAAATGTAGCGTTCTGCGGCCTGGAGATCGGGTTTTTCATAAAATGCCGATACCACAAATCCGCTCTCAATTGGATCTCCTGGAGCAATATACCCATACCCTGTATGCGGGCGATCAGGAACAACACCAAAGGTGACCAGGTGATCTGATGCAAGCGAAGATGCCTGTGCAACTATCTCAGTCATGCCTTCCCCGACGAGGTGATCAGTCGGATAGATAACAACCGGCTCATCAGGGTTATATTCGAACTGCCGCATACCCCATGCAATCGCGGGAAGGGTGTTTCTCCCGCAGGGTTCAAGGAGAATCCGTTCCTGGACTACAGTCTCTCCGAGTTCTTCGATCTGGTTCTTCACAAGAAATTCATATTCGGAACCGGTTACAACCACGATCTCATCTGGTCTGGAGTGCGTTCGTGCCCTTCGGTATGCCTGCTGGAAAAGAGTCTCGCCAAAGAGCGAAATAAACTGTTTTGGACATCGCTTACGTGAAAGCGGCCAGAGACGGCTTCCGCTGCCGCCCGCGAGGAGAATCGTCCTTATGTGGAACACCTTCCCAATACATTTTCAAACAGAAGGGATAACTCTTTTGAATCCATTCGGATCATGTCCCGCCTCTTCATTATCACTCATGCCGGAGCGCCTCGATTGGATGTGCTTCCGATGCCTTCCATGCAGGATACAACCCTGAGAGGACAGATGTCCCTATTCCAAAGATCATTCCGATAGGGATATAGATGAGGCTTGTTGATGCGAAGAGATAACTGGTATCTTCAAGCATGACAAGAAGGGCGATATACCCGCCTGCAACAGAGAGGATACCTCCAATGGCTGATCCGGCGAAGCCAAGGAGGAGCGACTCGTAGAAGAACATACGCCGGATCTCACGCCTGAGACAGCCGATTGAACGGAGTATTCCTATCTCGCGGTACCGCTCCATCACCGACATCATCATCACATTGAAGATGGAGACCCCGGCAACGATGAGTGATATCCCTCCAATCGCAATGGTAAAGGTCGATATCCTGCCAAAGGTCTCAAGAATGGTCGTGAGTATTGCCCGGGTATCAAAAACATCCACCTCGGTATCCCGGCGGTTCAAAGCGGTATCGATCGACTCCTTCACCGACTCGATCTCTTCCAGGCTTCTGACCTTGACAATGACACGGTCGTATCCCAATGGATCATAGGTATTCTCATACCACCGGTCAGATACGATGATCGCATTGTCGGTATTGATATCAAAACCCATACCCCGTTCTTCAAGGATACCGACGACCCTGACGGACTGTCCATCTGTTCCAACGACGATTCTGCTGCCCGTCCTGAGAGAATAAGTCTCAGCAAGCCGGTATCCAACCATTGCCCCGGAAGCCCCCCGCAGGTACTGCCCGTCCTCCAGCTCAAGAAGAACCGGTATATCGGCTGTTCGAAGCCCGATTATCGGGGCAAATCCGGTTTCTCCCCCGATACGGATCCGCGTACCTCCGGAATAGACCGGGATGACGGTATGTGGAACAGATGCACGTGTTATCCGTTCAAGCTGCCTCGATTTGATAACGTCATCTGAGGAGACGCCTCCTCCCGGGCCCATCTGAGCCCCCCCTGCATGGGGGATGACAACTATCGTATCACCCACCGTTGTCAGATCTTCTGAGATGGAGAGAACAAGCGAAGAACCAAGTATTCCCATCGAGGTGATGGCAACAACACCGATAATGATCCCGATCATTGCCAGGATAGAACGAAGCCAGTGGAGCCTGAGATTTCGTAGAGCAAACTGAAAAAAGATCGGCCGGTTCATTCGATCCTTCCGTCGACTATCCGTATCACTCGGTCAGCATACCTGGAGAGTGTTGGATCATGGGTCACCATGATAATCGTTTTTCCCTCCTCCTTCTGGAGCCGTGACAGGAGATCCATAATCTGTGCGCCGGTCTTTGTATCAAGGTTTCCTGTGGGCTCATCTGCAAGCAGGATCTCGGGATCATTAATTAATGCCCGTGCAATCGCAACCCGCTGCTGCTGGCCGCCGGATAGTTCAGGAGGTTTATGGTCGAGCCGCTCCTCGCTGATCCCGACCGCCTGGAGGATATTTCTGCAGTTAAGTGTGCATTCGTCACCCCCTCCATTGAGGATGAGTGGTAGCCGGACATTCTCTATTGCCGAGAGGAGCGGGATAAGGTTGAATTGCTGAAAGATAAAGCCAAGATGGTTCCGCCTGAGCATCGTCAGTTCATCATCACTCATCTCGCCGATGTTCTGGTCGTTTATGAAGACTTTGCCATGGGTCGGGATATCGAGGCACCCCATCATATTTAAAAGAGTGGATTTTCCGGATCCGGAGGGGCCCATCACCGCAATGAACTCTCCCTTTTCTATCGAGAGGGTCACATGATCAAGGGCTATGACATCCCCGCTTTTCAAGGAGTAAATCTTGGAGACATCATGAAACCGGATTGCAGGGGTCATCGCCTCTTTCTCGAGTAGAGTACAGCGGCAGCCACAATCAATGCACACACTCCCAGTATCCCAATAATCATGGGGGAGATCCCGTTGTCATCCGTTGAAACTTTGCCAGGCCCTGATCGTATCCCCACCATGACCGATTCTTCATACAGGTTTCCGTCATCATCGCGATACCTGATGACGAGAGGTACTTCCTCGATATCCTGTGCCGAGAAGGTCACTTCAAAAGAGGAGAAGTCATCGGCGTCGAGTGCTCCGACAACATACACCCTGAAGGGATCCATCGGTACTGCCGGATCCTTCGTTGTTACAACAACCGATCGTGCGGTCTCAAGACCAGCATTTGATACATCTCCTGTGATCCGATATCCACCAGATACAGGTGCAACTTCGATATTCGAGACGATTGGCTCAGCAATCCTCTTTGCTGTACCCGGGATCAATGGGAGGGTGAGAGGGATGGTATGAACATTCTGGGCATTTCTGTACTCAACCAGAAAGGTAAGATCACCTTCACCCGATGGTGTAACCGAGAAGGAAGCTTCACTTTTCTCCCCCGGACCAAGTGATCCAATAAAATAGCCTGTCGGAACAACATCTGCTGCCCCGGTAACAGGGGTAATCCGTACACCTGATAGCCTGTTATCTCGGGGATTTCCAACAGAAATTGTAACAGTATCTTTCTTTCCCTTCATAAAGATCTCTGGTCGTTCCATGATACCGGCTTCAACCGGAGTTCTGTCGACCCTCATGGGAATCGGTGTCATAATATTTCCGGTTGGAACAAAATTCACGGAAAAACGCGGATAGAAAATTCCATCCTCACTTCGTGCCCTGATGGTGAAACTGGTTGTCAGACTGTCTCCGGCACCCAGAATGCCTGTACCTTTGTAGTGAGGGACTTCCAGGACGTCAATATTGCTCGTACCTGCGAGATTGATACGTGAGATTTCAACAGGAACACTGCCCGTGTTTTTGATGACAACGGTCACTGTTCCAGTGTCATGCGGGAAGAAAACCTGCGGATCGAGAGAGATATCGATCACTCCAACCTGTGGTGCTGAACCTGCTGCACCTATTGATGTTACAAATGCGCATACGATAATGAATACGATTAGATATTTTCTCATACAAAAACTCCGGACGTTATAATTATAAAGATCAGGTAAATCGCAACTGGAATGAGAACCGTGATCCCCGCATCTCGTGCAGTCAGATTGCGTGCATGACGAATACCAAAATACCAGATGTTTGCCGCCCAGATAAAAAATATTACAGAGATTACCGTAATGAGCAGGGTGTATTCCTGCATCGCGGGTTGTGCCATGAATTCTCCCATTGCTGCCTCGATGGCTCCAGGATCCATGATATCATGGACAACTGTGACCTGAATCTGATCTGCAATCATAGCAAGATATACAACACCGATCCCGGCAACAGCGATCAATGGTGTAAAGCCGTACCCAACTGCTTCAAGTACTTTCTTCATCGAGCCCTCGCCACGAAAGAGCATACTCAGCAGAAAGAAAATGACCGATACAACAACCCAGGTAAGTGCAGCCCCGATAAAGCCTCCAATCGCACCAAAGATTGCGATGATTTCACCATACCCCTCTGCAATAATTTCATACATCGGAGCCATCAGTACTGCCATCTGGTACCCTGCAATACCTGACAGGAGAGCATACACACAAATGATTCCAAGCGGAATGCTCAGGGACGCCTCTTTTTTCGATTGTTCCTCAAAAAATTCGTCAGGCTTGAAAAGTGCTGTCAAGATGCTTTCTGCCATATCGTCTACA
This sequence comes from Methanocalculus sp. MSAO_Arc2, assembly GCA_003838065.1. GTDB lineage: Archaea > Halobacteriota > Methanomicrobia > Methanomicrobiales > Methanocorpusculaceae > Methanocalculus. The sequence continues at coordinate 41,363 of QZAC01000022.1, read as the reverse complement.
CCACCAAAACCAGTTCCCGGATACCTGAGATTACATGAAAATTACGATGTATGTACACTTAATCTTTCTTCTTCTGATAACCCCGGGCAGGGAATATAATGAAGATTATAACAGATCCTTTTGATTTCTCAGGATATATCCGACCCTGGTTGATGGTACCATCACATCACAGCGGGCCGCTCCACAACAGCAAGGTCACCCAATAGATCAGCAGATAGATCCACATTGATAAACGCACCTTCTCCTGGAAGATGCATCAAAAACAGAGAACCCTCCTCAAGGGCAACATATGCACCATCAAGAGAGAAATCAACAATATGGCCGCCAATCGTCCTATCATCGCTGATAAAGTGAAGATGGTAGCCCGGGACATTGAGTCCTCCAAAATAGCCAGGGAGGAAGAAACCAACAGATGATCCGCTGACATCTGTATGGGTTGCCATATACTGGTCTTCAAGTGCATCCACGAGCCGGGAAAACGGATGCTCCTGCCTATGCGGTGCCCGTACAATCACTGACGAGAAATCACCATCTATCCGTATTGCGTACATCAGGTTTTTCGATCTGATCAGCTCATCAATATGCTCTTCAAATCCTGCATATCCGGTCGTGTGGAGACCCTCGATTGTGATTGAGGGATTGAAATATGTCACTGTTGCAAATGGGACCATGAGATCATCAGATGCTCTATGAACCGATCCATCTGCACGCGCCTGATAGACAACACCATCCAGAAGGATGAGCTCTCCATCGAGAGAGTCAAATGTTCCGATCCCGAGATCACCATACTGGATGAGTTCACCGGAGGAAATAACACCGTCATATATACCTTCAAGGAGGGCATCGATTGTTGAGACCTGATAGAAGATCCCGGAATCTGGTAAAAGGGGAGTATCAGATAGAGAATTGGCTGGACCAGAAACAATCGTCATCATTCCTGCACCCAGAACCACTCCCAGGAGAAGTGTGATAATAACAAGCTGAACCGGACGCATGATCTACATAGGAGCGATTCAAGTATTTGATAATAACCAATGAAAGACTCCCTCCGTCCCTTTCTCCTCCTGGAGCTCATTGAAGTGATTTATCCATCCACCAGGTATGCCGGATATCGCATAGAGATGACAGCGAATGTCATGTCACTTGATCCACAGAACCATCTGGTTTTTATGATCAAAGGCAGAACCAAGAGTACGATCTACCAGATAACTGGATCATGATCCAGCATCTCGGAGAAGGGGGAGGCGAACCGGTTGATGCAGGTGAACAGGACATTTCGTGCTGATATCCAGAACCTCCCCCTCGTTATTGATTTTCTTGAGTCTTTCTTACAGAAGTCTGGCGTCCGCTCTCAGGATTCACTTGATCTCCAGCTGGCTGTAGATGAAGCCTTCACCAATATCGCCTCCTATGCATATGGACCTGAAGGCGGGGACGTAGACATCTGTATTGATGTTTTTAAATCGGAGATCACCATCACCATAACCGATACAGGAAAGGCCTTTGATCCTCTGTCCATCGATCCGCCGGATATCAAGATGGGTGTGGATGAACGTCAGATCGGAGGACTTGGAATCTATCTCATCCGTCAGGTGACCGATGACGTCACCTACCTGCGACGAGATGGAAAGAATATGCTCATCATCAACAAAAGAAAGGGAATTTAGTCATTTTTACGCTCGGGACAAATGAAAATACCGCATTCCTCACATGCCTCATGGCAGGGCTCCATATGGATAATCACGTTGCATCGTGGAAACTCTGCCTTTAGATCTGCCTCAAGGCGATCTGCGAGTTCATGTGCAGTTGATAGGAGGGATTCCTGGTTAAGCATCAGGTGAAATTCAATGAAACGTTCCGGTCCTGATCGCCTGGTCCTGAGACCATGAAAGTTGACATACTCGTTGCAGTACCGGATCAGGACCTCACGTATCCGCTCTACCTCTTCTTCAGGGAGCCGGTTATCCAGAAGATCAGCCAGCGATTTTTTTATCAGACTGATGCCGGTTCGGATGATCACAAGACCAACTGCAAGAGCGATGACCGCATCAAGCAGCAGGATGCCGGTAAGATAGATCAGAAACAATCCCACAAAGACACCGACCGAGGTGAACACATCGGTTCTGAGATGCCAGGCGTCGGTCTCAAGTGCAATTGATTCGGTCTTCTTTGCAATCTTCATCATTTTGTGCGAGATGAGCGTATTGGCAAGTGCTGAGACCCCGACTGCCACCATTCCAAGAGCAAGAAGGTCGGGATCAAGTGTACTCTCCCCACGGATGAGAGCCCCGGATGCCTCATAGATGATAAAGAGCGCTACAAGGATGATGAGTCCGGCTTCAATGAGGGCCGAGAGGGACTCGAACTTTCCATGACCGAAGTGGTGCTGATCATCAGGAGGATGAGCAGATTTTCTCACTGCAAAGAACGCAATCGATGAGGCGACGATATCGGTTGCAGAATGGACCGCATCCGAGATGATAGCTACTGAACCGGTGAGAAAGCCTATTGCCAGTTTCAGGATTACGAGGAAGGTGTTGCTGGCGATGGCAACGCCGGCTATCTGTTTCTTCTCGCGAAGAGACCGATCTGCTGACACCGGAGACAGGATTGGAGGTGAGGCCATTGCTCTTGACTGATACGCCAGAAACGAGGATAAATATTGGTATTGTGCTGGTTATATACCACACTTTCCTGACTGCTTAAACGCTGTGTACTCGCTCCATCGCCTCTTCCAGGCGCTGCATTGAGGTCGCATAGCTTATCCGCACCCACCCGGACGCCCCAAATGCCGATCCAGGTGTCACCGCAACATGCCGATCCTCGAGCCATTCTGAGGCAACAGCAACATCATCTTCGCCCACATTGGCAAAGGCATAGAACGCACCATCTGGTGGTGCACAGGCATACCCTGCCTCTGTCAGGGCCCCTATCACATAATCCCGCCTCCTTGCAAACTCATCACGCATCTCCACGACACAGGTCTGATCCCCGGTGAGTGCAGCAACCCCGCCCCACATCACAAACGTCGTGGGGTGGGAGACCGAATGCTGCTGGATCCGGTTCATGTAATTGATCACCTCAGACGGGCCTGCCGCATACCCGAGCCGCCACCCGGTCATCGCATATGCCTTTGAGAACCCGTTTACCGTCACGGTACGCTCGGCCATATCGTGAATCGAGGCTAGCGAGACATGTTCCGCATCACCATAGACGAGTTTTTCATAGATCTCATCGGAAAGTGCAAGGAGATCATAATCGGAACAGAGATCCGCAATCATACCAAGCGATGAACGGGCCAGAATCGATCCCGTCGGGTTCGACGGTGAATTAACGATGATCATCTTTGTCCTGTGTGTGATTCGATCGACCAGATCATCACCTGGCTGAAATGTTACAGGGTCAAGCGGATAACGGACCACTGTGGCCCCTGCCATCTGGACACAGGGTTCATACGAGACCCAGCTGGGATCAAACACTATCACCTCATCGCCTGGATTCAGCACCGCCTGGCAAAGAAGCCTGACGGCATCCTTTGCACCAGCAGTGACTATCAGATCCGCAGGCGTGCTGGGGATCCGGTTTTCTGTCGTGAGCTTTTCGGCAATGGCTTCGAGGAGTTCAGGGATCCCACGAGAAGGGGCATAATGTGTTTCTCCCCGCCTCAATGCTGTGATCGCCGCCTCCGTGATGTGCGAGGGTGTTTCAAAATCAGGCTCCCCGATCGAGAGGCTGATGACGTCGATCCCCTCACGTTCCATCTCTTTCGCACGGTCAGCAATCGCCATCGTTGCGGATGGGGTGATAGCACCAATAACCGATGATAATTCCCTCATGTCAATCTTGATACGAGTTTTACTGCCGACTCAACAGCTCTTCTGGCATAATCGACCCGTTCCTGGGCCTCAAGCCTGGTCATCCCGGGCCCGGATATGCCAAGAGCCACCGGTTTTTCGTACTCAAGCGAGAGATCGATGATCTTTCGGGCTGCATGCTGGACGACGATCTCGTCATGACCCGTCGCACCCTCAATAACACAGCCGATGGTGACGACCGCATCAACATTTCCTTCTTTTAACATTTTCTTGATGGCAAGCGGCATATCATATGCGCCGGGAACATATGAGCGATCGATCACTTCTGCTCCGAGGAACTTTGCATGTTCTTCAGCCTCAATCTCCATCATGTAGGTGATATCACGGTTAAACTCCGCAACAACAAATCCAAGTTTTATCGTCATAGAATCATCTTCTCCTTACAATCGTGCCGGACCAGCATCAGGAAAACCCTGGCGCTGTCCGGTACCCGCATCACGTTCAAGCTCCTTTGGATAAAGAAGGAGTTTCACAGCATTAACTGCATGCTCACGAGTCCTCTCTTCAAGGAGCCAGGCAAGCTCTTTATCATCCTTTGCTTCATCCTCATGGACAAAGACCTCGATGATATGGGTATTTGTCATCAGCATGGCAATCTGAAGCCCCTGCGATGCCTCATGTGCACAGAGTTTATCCTTATCTGCTCCGCCCGGCATCCCAAGCGCCATCACCAGATCGCAGCCACGCTCCTCGATCAGCTTCTTACAGGCAACCGGAAGATCCTTGATCCCGGGCACGGTATACCGCTCGATCCGGATACTCGCATGGCGCCTGATCTCGTCAATTGCCACCCTGCCCATATTCGCCCGTGCAAATGTCGTGTCTGCGATCCCGATCTTCATACCAGCACCTCAAGTGCGGCTGATACACCATCTCCGCTGGAGCGGTATCCAAGCCGTTGCAACGTTGCCTGTACTGCAGCAATGGTTGTCAGCACCTCGGTCGTCCCGACTGCCCCCATCGTGCCGATCCGAAAGATCCTGCCCTTCAGCCGATCCTGTCCTCCTGCAATCTCAATCCCGGCCTTCTTCACACCACCACGCAGATCAGAATCATTAATCCCTTCGGGATACCTGATCGCAGTCACTGTATTTGATGGTGAATGGAGGACATCAGTTTCTGGAAGAAGAGAAAGCCCCCAGGCATCCGCTGCTGCACGGACAGCATCCGCAAGCCTCCGGTGGCGTTCTATCCTCTCGGGAATCCCTTCCTCCTCGGCAATCAGACATGCCTCACGGAATCCGAAGAAAAGCGGTACTGCAGGCGTATACGGGGTTTCCATCGGATCTTTGGAGGCAGCCTTCTGGTAAGCCTTCAGATCAAGATAGTAGGGACGTTCCGTCGAGAGCCGCTCCCATGCACGATCGGAAACCGAAACGGCCGAGAGTCCTGCGGGTGCGGCAAGGCATTTCTGTGATCCCACGATCGCGATGTCAACACCCCACTCATCTGCCGCCACATATTCACCGCCGATCGAGGTGATCCCGTCCATGATAAAGAGTGCATCATGCTTCCGGGCAAGTCTTCCGACCTCGTTTGCCGGGTTCAGGATACCCGCAGAGGTCTCGTTATGCACCATCGTCACGACATCGGCACCGTTCTCGAGCGCTTCTGTTAGCGCGTCAAGATTCAAGGGATGTCCCCATTCGGACTCAAGAGCAATCAGATCACCATACCGGCCGGCAATCTCCGCAAGCCGCTCTCCGAACTTGCCGTTGACGAGCGAAGCTATCGTCTGGCCCTTGCCGACATTTGCAACCGCCGCCTCCATCCCCGCAGTACCTGAGCCAGAGATGACAAAAAGATCGTTTTTGGTCCCAAACAACGACCTGAGCACCCTGACACAGTCTGCATAGACACCACCGAACTCTTTCCCACGGTGATTGATTGCCTGCCGGCTCATCGCGCTTCTGACCCGATCCGGCATCGGTACCGGCCCCGGCATCATGAGCAATAATTCGTTCTGCATCCTGATCGTCGGTACTATAAGAAGATCAACGTCTTAATAGATGGTGAAGACTATGGTTGACGTAGCTGTCATCGCTGGATCGCAATCAGACGAGGCAATCATTCGCAAAGTCTGCGCAACACTCGCAGAATACGGCATCACCTATGATGAACAGGTGATATCCGCCCATCGCGACCCCGAGAAGCTTTTAGAATATATCACACGAAGTGATGCCCGTGTATTCATCGGAATCGCAGGGATGTCCGCTGCCCTTCCAGGTGTTATCGCTTCAAAAACAAAGAAGCCAGTTATCGGTGTCCCGGTATCCGGAAAGGTGATGGGCGGACTCGATGCCCTGCTCTCGATAGCCCAGATGCCAAAAGGCGTTCCTGTCGCCTGTGTTGCAGTCGATGGGGGAGAGAACGCCGCCCACCTTGCCGCGCGGATTCTTGGGGTTGCATGAGAGGTCAGCCCACCCCCGGGCAGAATGGGATCACCCCACTCAGGACAGAAAATGCAGAGAAGTACCTGCTCCAAATGATGGATCATTTCTGTTGGATTTCGAAGATATCCCGTACCATCTTCACCGCACAGAGATCTCCGCACATTGAACAGGTCTCGATCTCACCATCGCGATCATGAATTGATCGTGCATATTCAGGAAAGAGCGATACTGCATACTGTGCCTCCCAGTCAAGATCACAGCGGGCGCGTGCCATTGCCTTTTCCTCTGGGCATGCATGCACCCCGCCGCGACGGACAATATCACCTGTATGGGCAGCTATACGTGCAACCCTTGTTCCTTCGATAATATCATGTTCATTCGGGAGAGCCAGGTGTTCTGCCGGTGAGACCATGCAGAGGAAGTCAGCACCTGCGGCAGCAGCGATCGCACCTCCGATCCCACTCACAACATGATCGTATCCAGGCGCAATATCAGTAACGAGCGGACCAAGCAGGTAGAGAGGTGCGTCACCCGTCACCTCCTTGATCACCTTCACGTTCCAGGCAACCTGATGAATCGGGATGTGGCCGGGCCCCTCGATCATCCTCTGGACACCTGCTTCAAGCGCGCTCCTCGCAAGCTTTCCAAGTGTCAGGTATTCGGTTGTCTTGGCAAGTTTTCCACTGTCAACAAGTGCTCCAGGACGCATTCCATCTCCAAGACTAATCGTGACATCCTCTTCTGCCAGAATCTCAAGGAGATAGTCATATTCTGAATAGAGCGGGTTCTCTTCACCGGTTGCGACCATCCATGCCACATGGAAGACACCTCCGCGTGATACCACACCGAGCACACGTGGATCGACCCTGAGTGCTTCGAGTGCATCCAGATTAACCCCGCAATGCAGTGTCATAAAATCAACACCCTGTCTGCACTGTTCACGGATAACAGAGAAGAGGAGATCTCCGGTGAGATCAAGGGCAGATCCTGCACGCCGGACTGCTTCATATATCGGGACAGTTCCAACCGGAACCGGTAGCTCCAGGATCTGTCTTCTCATTTCGGAAAGATTACCTGCGGTCGAGAGATCCATCAGAGTATCAGCCCCCTCTCTGAGAGCCGCATCTGCTTTCGTTATCTCATATGCAGGATCGCACCGCACCGCAGAGGTGCCGATATTGACATTCACCTTCACGCGACAGCCTTCTCCGATCGCAGAATACCGTATGCTACGGCGTGGATTTGCAGGTATCGTGATTGTACCCCTGGTAATGGCATCTGCCATCCGGTCAGGGGATATCCCTTCATCAACTGCCAGATGAGCCAGTTCGGGCGGGAGACCGGATCGGCATTGGCTGATGAGTGAGTGCATAAGAACCATCTGTCTTCAGAACTTATTATCCTGCATGCCCATAACGTGGATACCAGGGAGCGGCTGGCAGGGGAACTCCTACCTTGTGGGAAGGGTGCTCATCGATGCCGGCATACTTCCAATGGCAGTCGAGCAATACCGTGACCGGATAGAGATTATCATCCTGACACATGGCCATTTCGACCATACCGCACACCTTCCGGAAATCAAAGCTATGACAGGAGCAGAAGTCTGTATCCATCGAGATGATGCAGTTGCTCTTCAATCTGACATCGAGAGCCTCTCATTCAACTTCGGCGCACGGCCACCCATGGTTGTTCCGGATAAAATCCTCTCAGATGGTGATCAGATAGGAGAACTCCGGATAATCCATACACCCGGCCACTCACCTGGAAGCATCTGCCTCTACCATGAAGGGGAGCGCGCACTCATCTCAGGAGACACCGTCTTTCCGAATGGATCATTTGGAAGAACCGACTTTCCAGGGGGAAGTACGGGTGATCTTAAACGATCTATCGAACGCCTTGCTGGTCTCGATGTGGAAGGCCTCTATCCAGGCCATGAACGGCCGGTAACAGAAGGCGCAGGAAGGCATCTTCATGCCACACAACAGTACCTCCGGTCCTATCATGGATAAAGGTATATACACCCTGATCCTCCAGGCAAGCGGAGGGGATATCATGGTGGGAGCACTCGGTAAAATTACAATTCCTGGTGGATTTCTCATCTATGTGGGATCCGCCCTTGGACCGGGTGGACTGAGCCGTGTAGAACGCCATATTCGTGCCGCACATGACGGCAGAACACCTCACTGGCACATAGATTACCTGCTTCAAGAAGAGTCGATTCGCATCATCGCAACTATCTCAGCAATAACAGATGAGCCATTGGAATGCCGCCTGGCAGATGAAATCAGCGGGCCATTCGTTCATAAGTTCGGCTCCTCGGACTGTAGATGCCAATCTCACCTTTTTATACGTTCAGAAGACCCAACCAGGCTCTCCAGGGATGCGTATGCATCACTTGGGCTCGCTCCCCTGATCACAAGGTATTAGATGTGACAGGCAAAGGATATGCTATTATGAAGGTTCTTGGGATATCCGGAAGTATGAGGGCAACAGGTAATACTGCCATTCTTGTCAAGAAGGTCCTCGATCACATTGCGGAAAAAGGTGTTCCAACCGAGTTCATAACGCTCTCAGGAAAAGAGATTAAACCCTGCATCGGGTGCGAGAAATGCAAGGAAGAGAAATGGTGCACCATTAAAAATGATGACTGGTCTGATATCGCAGAAAAGATCATTCGATCCGATGTCCTGATCATTGGTTCACCAACGTACTATTACGACGTATCAGGCCAGGTGAAGAACCTCATCGATCGAACATATTCACTCTGGCATGACCGCCGCCTGGCCGGGCGAAGAGGAGTCGCTATCACTGTCTGTGCAGACAAAGGAGGTATCAGAGCACTCGAAACCCTTGAAGCCTTCCTATCGACGCATGAGTTTGGATACCTTGGCCATATCATCGCGAGAGGCACAAACCCTGGTGATGTCAGATCCGATACCGTTGCAATGAGTACAACAGTTTCAATCGCTGAGCGAATTGTATCCTTCTTTGGAACCCTTGATGACTGAATTCGAGGGAGTATGACGATGCACAAGGCGATCTCTCTTAGAAACCAGATTGCAGATGGCTACTCCATACCGGTTGGTTCGGCAAACATCATTTTCGTTACAACCACTATCGGGATGATCGGATGCGGCGCCTTTGATATCAGAGTACTTGAGCATTTCGGGGTGCCTGCCGCAAAAATGAAGGCGGTAATCAAGCAGACGATCGAATCAATCGACGAGATACTGGAGGCAGAGGTAACAGAGGTAAACGGCCCTGCCGTTTTGCGAGGCATCAGGAAAGGGATGAGCGGAAGGGAGGCTCTTGAACTTCTCTAATGGTTCAAAGAAAAAGGCGGTCCAGGAAGAGCGTATGGAGTCTCAGATCACCGCCAAGTTCGGGATGAAATGAGAATGCCATGTGGAGGCCATGGCTGACTGCAACATACCCCTGAGGAAGAGATGCGAACACCCTGGTTTCATATCCAGTCCGCGTTGCTACAGGCGCCCGAATAAAAACGGCATGGAACGGAGAATCCAAACCGCTGCATTCAATATTTGCTTCGAAGGATTCGCGCTGACGTCCAAAGGCATTGCGCTTTACAGTCATATCCATTATGCCGAGGGGTTCAAAGCGGCTGTTGTCCTGCAGCTCTGATGCAAGGATGACCATACCCGCGCAGGTGGCAAAGATGCCACCTTCGAATTTCTGAAGCGGTGTGACCATACCGGCCTTCTGGATCTGCCGCATAAGTGTTGTTGATTCACCGCCTGGAATGACAATCCCGTCAAATGACGGAATGTCAGATGCATACCGGAAGAGAGACACATCTCCACGATCCCCAAGTGCATGCCGGAACGCATGAACATGCTCAAAGACATCGCCCTGAAGGGCAAGAACACCAATTCTACCAGCCACGTGTCTGGAGCACCTCTTCTGGCTCAAGAGTATGAATATCAATCCCCGGCATCGCATCGCCAAGGCCCCGGCTTACGTCTGCGATCACCTTTGGATCACTGAAGTGATAAACTGCCTCAACAATTGCCTGTGCCATCTTCTCCGGGTACTCAGACTTAAAGATCCCTGAACCTACAAATACGCCGTCTGCTCCAAGCTGCATCATCAGTGCGGCATCGGCAGGTGTGGCGATCCCGCCAGCTGAGAAGTTCACAACCGGGAGCCGGCCCAGTGATGCTGCTTCCACGACCAGCTCTTCAGGTGCTTCGATCTTTCGTGCGTACCCATTTCTTTCCTGTGAGTTCATGCCACTCAGCATTCGAATTTCAGATGTGATCGACCGCATATGCCTGACTGCCTCAACCACATTTCCGGTTCCTGCTTCTCCCTTTGTCCGGATCATCGCTGCTCCTTCGTTGATCCTCCGAAGCGCTTCACCCAGGTTCCGTGCACCGCAGACAAACGGCACTGAAAAAGCCTTTTTATCCACATGGAACTCCTCATCTGCCGGGGTCAGGACCTCAGATTCATCGATCATATCAACGCCGAGCTCCTGGAGTACCTGTGCCTCAACAAAGTGACCGATCCGGATCTTGGCCATCACCGGGATGGAGACTGCCTCTGTTATCTCGATTATCTTTGTGGGATCGGCCATCCTGGTCACCCCACCTGCCTTTCGAATATCAGCAGGCACCCGTTCAAGTGCCATCACTGCAACAGCACCAGCTTCTTCAGCGATTATCGCCTGCTCAGCAGAGACGACATCCATGATAACGCCCCCTTTCTGCATGGATGCAAAACCCCGCTTGAGAAGCTCGGTTCCAAATCTTAACTCTTCCAGTTTCATCTCCGTAATAATGGATCGGCACAGCCAATAAAGTATAGCCCGGAAAACATTTTTTATATTGATATAATTTAAATATTTTAAAAATTATTAATAATTGTGGAACCTGTGATTCTTTCGATTCCTGTTCCTCCTTTTCACATCTCTTGAGGATTGCTGCCCACGCACAATCACCATGGTTTATCGAAAGATGAACTTCAATCGATTCACTCGAGGTTTCCAAATCCACCCCTGTTCATTAACAGAAATGTTGTACGGATCAGCAGGCATTAAGATGAGAGAAAAGCACCCAGAAGATAAGAAGAATACCGGTAAAAAGCACGGTAGTCCCCCGGACAGCAGCGATAACACACCTTCCTCCCTTTGAAAGAGGAATAAGTGGATCGCCGATCCTGTATCTTCCTGCCTTTTCAAAAAGAACCCCGCATCCGCCAGCTATCGCCGCCATCGGTATCCCGCCATTCCACCCAGGCCTGCGCCTGGCATCACGGCTGAGGACTGCATAAGCCACCTCTCCCCGGCCCTTCAATCCAAACCAGAGAAGGAGAAGAAGTCCGGTGATCCGTGCCGGAATATACGTGAGGAGGTCATCTGCCCTGGCAGAAAACCACCCAAGCCGCCATCTTTCATCATGGTATCCAAGCATTGCATCCATCGTATTAGCGGCACGGTACATGGCAGCTCCTGGAAGGCCAAGGAGAGCAAACCAGAAGAGAGGTGCAATAATAGAGTCAACCAGATTCTCTGCAACAGACTCGTACGCAGCAGATCTGATCGCTTCATCTGAGAGGCATGAAGTGTTCCGCGAGACCATCATTGAAACAGCAATTCTTCCGGCATCCTGATCCCGTGCAAGAGCTTCATCTACCAAACGGGCATGATCTTCAAGTGAACGCCATGCAAAGGTTGTTTTTAAGAGAAACGGACCCGCCATGATATAGACCCACCAGGGTCCATAGAGCTCTACCAAAAGAAATGGAATGGTAAAGAGTATAATAGTCACAATCCAGAAGAAGAAACCGGCAAAGCGCTGGAGGTGAGGACGATATTCAGACGGTCTTCCCCACCAGCCAATGAATCTGCCGATTAGTGCAACCGGATGGAACGAACTGTGGGGATCTCCAATAGATCTATCAACTATGAGGGCTGCTATCAGGATGATTCCGGACAGCGGCATGCAGTGATGACTCCGGTAAGCAGGAGCAGAACTATGAGAGCGGTTGCAATCGCATCCAGCGGAGCAAGATCTGCCCACCGGAAGTAGAGCCACACAAGATAGATGACAAAGGCGATAATGCACAAAATCAGAGAAACGAACGAAGGCCGGGTTCTTTTAAGTTGTTTTTCCTCAACAATAACCTCTTCCTCAAGAGGGACAATCGGACATGCTTTGCTCACGACAACTTTCAATCTGCTTAATTTTGAACCATATCCCGTGATGACATCAAGATCAAAAATACCATCCCCTGAAGACTCACGAATTGGTATTCGAAATTCGACGTTGCCATCCACATAGATATTTTCATGATAAAAATCCGTGTATGCCCCTCCATTATGCGTTCTGATCGTTGCATGGGTGGGAGAACCATGGTTTTTCAGATGGATCACAAGATCAGAGCCAGCATCGACTGGAACTTCATGTATAGGGAGTTCGATCGAGTTGACACCAATACGGTTCAGATGTGCTTCTGCAACGGTCATACTTACTTATTCCTCATCATATATGGATTCAGGAGGAAGAAGATTTGGTATCCCCTCATGGATAGGATAATCAATGCAACAGGCATCACACCTGAGAGTACCTTCCACGATCTCTTCTTCATTCTCCAGAGCTACATTCAGTACGATATCACCTTTGCAGATCGGGCAGCAGAGAATATCCATAAGCCAGCGCTTCATTGCTTCTTCCTCAGATCGATTATCTGTGAGAGCTCAGGTCCTGTCGAGATGATTGTAACCGGGCGTCCTACATCCTCCTCTACCTGCTGGATGAAAACCTTTGCGGTCTCTGTGAGCTGATCATAGTCTGTTGCTCCAAAACATGCCGGATCAACACGGTCAATCCCGGTGATGGCGACCTGAGTGCATCCATTGATCATTGCGGAGTATCGTGCCATCATTCCGTCCCAATTGCCTATCCTCCGTTCTCTATGGGTGACAGTTCCATATTCAACAATTCCTCTTGAATGGGACTGTTCAAGACTCATCTCTGTTGAGAACGGACCTTCACCAACCCTGGTTGGAAATGCTTTAAATACAACGATCACATCATCGATTCTGGTAGGGCCGACACCGCAATCTGCTGCTATCTGAGATGCCGAGGTGTCCTTGCTTGTTACAAATGGATATGTCCCAAAGTAGAGTGAAATGCCAAAACCCTGTGTGCCTTCCAGGATTACCTTTTCACCATGATCAATTGCTTTGTTTACTTTCTCGGCAACGTCGGTGATATAGGGTGCAAGTTCCGGGATATCTTTTGCCTGCCGGGCCGAACGAAGCACCCGATCAGCATTTGCAGGACCACATCCCGTCCCGGTGCTCCCTATAGTTTTTGTGAGGTGTTCGCTGCCCTTATCCCGCAAAATATGCTCTTCTTCAATGACACCACAACGTCCATCAATAAAGATCCTGCCCGATGCTCCGAGGAGTTCAACCTCATGAAGAAAGACTCGCGGATCCACAAGAACTCCAGGTCCGATACAGAGTTCGGCATCTTCGTATACAAAACCTGAGGGGATCATCCGGACACCAAACTCCTTCTCCCCGACATGTACGGTATGGCCGGCATTGGGGCCGACACCACCACGTGAAATGACGGTTGGATGATCTGTATGAGCGATATGGGCAACGATTTTACCTTTCCCTTCATCACCAAAAAAACCACCGACAATAATTGTGCAGGACATAAACGTATCATTACATGTGTGCTGAATACGTTGATAAATAATTCCCTGCATAAAACCATCGGATTTTCAGAGTTATGGAACATGAGAGGAAACCATCAAGAGCATGCCAGAACAAAGATACAGTCAAATGAGCACATCGCGAAAACCACAGAGCAATGGTGAAAAACAGGAATCACTCATTGACAGATTTACATCAAGCACACATCCTGCTGTTTCGCTTGCCCGCGATCTCCTCTGGGTCGCCTGTGTTGTTCTTGGAGTGGCGCTTCTCCTTTTTATCATCTTTGGAACATGGCCAGCTGTCGTTGCAGTCGAGTCAGAAAGTATGCTTCCGGGAATGCAGGTGGGAGATCTTGTATTCGTTGCAGCACCGGATCGATTCTGGACCCTCACAACAGCCAAGGAAGGAATCGAGACAGGGCATACCATGTTTGGCAATCCAGGTGACGTCATCATCTTCAGGCCAAATGGAGATAGTTCGGTACACCCGATTATCCATCGTGCTCTGACCCATATAACCGCAGAAGAAGCAGAAGAGTTGCTTGGCTTTACAAATGCGGATAGCGGGATTCTTACGCAGGGAGATAATAACCCGGTGATCGACCAGGTTACGACCCATCCTCATATCGGGAGGATCAAACCCGTACGAGACGAGTGGATAATCGGAAAAGCCGTCTATTCTGTTCCGATCGTTGGGTACCTTCCGCTTCATATTGTTGAGTTTGCTGTGCTCATCATTGCCATTATTATTATTCAGGAATTGATCGCTTCCAGACGAAGAGAGGAGAAGTAATACTATGATACATACCAGGCACCTGCTCAATGACTGTTTGGGAGGTCACAGACTCACCCCTTCTGAAGGACTGCATCTACTCAGAGCAACAGGCCGCGAGATCTATCAAATCTGTCATGCCGCTGATGAACTCAGGGAAGAGAAGGTCGGTGATATCGTTACGTACGTCCGGAATCAGAATATCCATATCACAAATATTTGCAAGAATCTCTGCGGGTTCTGCGCTTTTGGAAGGCATAAAGATGACCCGGATGCCTTCTTCGATGATGCCGAACGAATACGCCAAAAAGTGAACATTGGACGTTCCAGAAACATCACAGAGATCTGCCTCCTCTCCGGAGTCCACCCGGACTATACCATCGAAACCTATAGCGAGATCATCAGGACAGTCCGCGATGAGGCACCAGGCATTGATATTCATACGGCAAGCCCGGATGAGATTGCATATATCGCAGAAAAAAGCGGCATCTCTACTCTCGAAGCCCTCATGCGGCTCAGGGAAGCAGGACTGGGAACCCTGCAAGGGACAGCCGCAGAGATCCTGGTTGACAGTGTCCGCGAGGTGATCTGTCCGGCTAAGATCGATACTGCCAACTGGATCAGGATCATCAAGGAGGCCCATAGAGCTGGAGTATCTAGTACTGCAACCATCATGTATGGCTCCCTGGAAACACCAGCAGACCGTATTACACATCTTAATATTCTCAGATCTATCCAGGATGAAACCGGTGGTTTTACTGAACTCGTTCCTCTCTCTTACCTTTACCAGAATACCTCCCTGTACCGGAACGGGTTTGCACCCGCTGGTGCCACAGGACGTGAAGACCTCCTGATGATCGCAACAGCCCGACTCTTCCTGGATAACTTCGACCATATCCAGGTCCCATGGGGGAAGTTCGGGATTAAACTCACCCAGATTGCTCTTCTATCAGGTGGAGACGATCTCGGCGGGACGATGTTCTCTGATGATGTCTCAGTCGAGGCAGGTGGATCCGAGGCAGGATATCTTGACCCGGCATTGATGGAGCGGATCTCAAGTGATATCAGCAGGCGTCTTGTTCAACGAACCACACAATACGATTCCTTATAAGTTACTGAATTTGCCAGATATCCTCTCATCTTTTTTAGATACTGTATCTGGTGCGAGTTAAAACATAAACCGTTGATGTAGTGGTTGTAAAAATAAAGGAAAAGAGGGATTGGTTGGTACATGCCCGCACGGCACAGGATTACTACTACTGGTATTGAATGGAGCGTGCCCCCGGTGCGGCCAGAAAATACCCGGAGGGGATCGAAGAACTATGTCGTGATCACTTGAGAGGTGTGTAGCCGGGGTATATGGTTGAACTAAGTGCCTTGTATACTGAATTTTTGCCGCACCGGGGGCGGGACGCACGCCTTCATCCAGTGATGGCGATACCGGGATCTGGTACATCCAGGCTGTCCACACATACACTTCGATGTTATAGTTTATAAATTATTCCATCAATGCCATGCAATGATGCTAAGTATGACGCCGGGCAATACCGAAATCCCTTTATTTATCTACGCACCAGTATTGTGTAATGCCATCGCACCCTGCCGATATCACCCGAATCACCGATCTCCTCAGGGGCAATCTGCGCGGGATGTCAGTTGGCGAGATCGCGGATGCCATTGGAATCAACCGCAATACCGCTGCACGATATCTTGATATGCTTCTTGTGGCCGGCAGGGTTGAGATGAGGACATTTGGAAAGGCAAAGGTCTACTTCCTCTCCCAGCGTGTGCCGATAAGTGCGCTGCTCAACATTTCTTCAGCGCTTGTAATGGTACTGGACCATGACGGCCGTATTATTGTTGCAAATGACCAAATCCTCTCATTCTGCGGAACAGTCCATGAGGATACAATAGGAAAAAAACTTGAAGAAACAGAACTCATCTTTTTTTCCCATCCATTGCTTGAAGACTATATCAATAATGTACACAATCAGGTTGAATCCAACGAGGAGATACGGCTCCTGAGAGAGGGCAGAGATTACTATTTTCGCCAGAAAATCATCAGATCTGTCTTTGATGACGGATCTCCCGGCATAACCATAATCATTGAAGAGATAACCAACCAGAAGAAGGCTGAGGAAGCACTCCGACAGAGCGAAGAGATGTTTCGGACTCTTGTCTCTGATATATGCGATGTGATCTGGGCTGCAGATCAAACCGGAGCTATCACATATATCAGCCCACGTTCTGAATCGGTATGTGGCATCCCTCCAGACGACATGATTGGGCATCGGTTCACCGACTTCATGGATACTGAAGAGAAGATGCTGTTCAAAAGAGCAATACAGCCATCCATACAGGCACAGAAGGCATGGCCTCTTGTTGATTGCAACATAAAGCGACCAGATGGCGAGTTGATCGCGGTTGAGTTGTCAGGAAATCCAATTACCATTCCTGATGCAGATGGGCAACCCTTACTCCTTGGATACCGGGGGGCTTTTCGGAATGTCACTGAGAGAAACCGTGCCGTCAAACATGTCCGCCAATGGAGGGATTTTCTCAATTCAATTGTTGAAAATATTCCTGACATGGTCGCAGTCGAGGAACTGGAGAATCATACACTGATATTTTTCAACCAGGCGGCAGAGGATTTTATCGGTTTTCCGCGTGAATTTCTCATAGGACAAAAGCCAGATAAGATCTTCCCTGAAGAGTATGCTGCCCTCTGGAGCAGGACCACACAGGAGATAGAGGATTCACTCGAAAGCCTGGAGGTAATTCACCCGTTCTGTCGCGGGGAGGGATCAGAGACCCGGATTCTCAGGACAAAAAAAATACCTATTTTTTCAAGTAAGGGGCAATTACGAAACGTCCTTGCGATCACCACTGATGTTACCGGCGAGAAACCTATTGATGATAGGATTTATGATCATAGATGGTGACTTCGAGCACCATATCATTGCAGATGGAATAACAGGAGAGTAGTCTTATACAATCATCTGTTCTGAACGCAACAGTACAATGAATATTTACCGGAATATCGTGGTGATCCAATCTAAGAAGGATATCTGCTCAATGCGTGTAAAAAGGCCGGGCAGAATAGCCAGAATGGCTGAAAGGGTACCGGGATACCTGGAGAAGGAATCAACCTACATACAGACATGCTGCCGGATCGAGGAACAGGGAGAGAGATGAACGAAATAAAATTACAAGAACCTCCATTTCTTCCGATAACTCCTGAAGAGAAGGAAAAACTTGGAATAGATCAGTTCGATATCATCATCGTCTCTGGAGACGCGTATATCGATCATCCCTCTTTTGCAGCTGCGATCCTTGGCCGCAACCTCTGGTCCGCCGGATATAGCGTCGGGATCCTCCCACAGCCGGACTGGAGAACTGAAAAGGATTTTCTCATGCTCGGATTGCCCCGGCTCTTCTTTGCTGTATCAGCTGGAAATGTCGACTCGATGGTGAATGCCTTTACCCCAAATAAGAAGCGAAGAAGTGCAGATGCGTATTCACCTGGAGGAAAACCAAAACGCCCGGACCGGGCTACAATTGTATATGCAAACAAACTCCGTTCAATTGCACCAGAAACAGGGATTATCATCGGAGGTATTGAGGCAAGCCTCAGGCGGTTTGCACACTACGATTACTGGTCAGACAGGGTCAGGCAGTCAATTCTTGCAGATTCTCCCGCCGATCTACTGGTCTATGGAATGGGCGAGCGAACACTCCGGTTGATCGCCGATCGGGTACATGAAGGATATCAAATCCAAACCATTCGTGATATCCGGGGGACATGCTTTCGGATGCCACTTTCAGAATGGAGGTCCCTTGATACAGACGGTATGGTTCTGCTCCCGGATTTCACACGCGTACAGGACGATCCAATCCAATATGCACAATCTTATGCCGCATATGCCCGCGAACAGGACCCAATCCGGGGAAGGATAGTGGCACAGCCTCATCCAAAAATGGTTATCATCCAGAATCCGCCTGCATTACCACCAACAACAGCCGAACTTGATGCAATCTATGATCACCCTTTTACCCGGGCTGCTCACCCATCATACCGTGAAGAGATCCCGGCACTTGAGCCAGTCCGCTATTCGGTCATTTCACACCGTGGCTGTTTTGGGAACTGTTCCTTCTGCGCTCTATCACATCACCAGGGAAGAATTGTCTCAAGCAGGAGCGAAGATTCTATCGCTTCTGAGGTGGATCGGATGAGCAGGATGCAGAGATTCCATGGTACAATCCAGGATGTCGGCGGCCCTTCGGCGAACATGTACGGTCTATTCTGCCCGGAATGGATGAAGAGAGGCACCTGTTCAGATCGGGACTGCGGACCGGACTGCCCCATGCTCAGAAAAGACCATGCACCACTGATTTCACTTTTGAGGCGTCTCCGCCAGATTTCGGGCATAAAGCATGTATTCTGCAGATCAGGCATCCGGTTCGACCTTGCTGTTGCCGATCAGTGTGGTTATATTGAAGAGATTGCCCGCCACCATACATCCGGGCAGTTGAAGGTTGCACCCGAGCATATTGTCCCGCATGTGCTCTGCCTGATGAATAAACCAGATATCACAGCGTTTGAGGAGTTCAGAAGAAAATTTGAGAGTATCCGTCCAGAAGGGAAAGGAAGGCAGTACCTGCTCCCGTACTGGATCTCCTCACACCCTGGATGCACCATACCCGATATGATCGATCTTGCCTGCTACATCAAAGAGACAGGACTTGCACCAGAACAGGTGCAGGACTTTACTCCAACGCCGTTGACACGATCTACCACGATGTTTCATACAGGAATCGATCCTGTTACCGGGGATACGGTTCATGTTCCAAAGGGCAGGGAACGGAAGATTCAAAGGGCATTTCTCAGATATATGGATCCTGAGAACAGCCATCTCATCCGGGAAGGGCTCAGACTGTCAAAACGGTATGACCTGATCGGATATGGACCCGGTGCTCTCGTGCACCCTGAACGAAGAGAAAAAACATTATCAGGAAAGCGCTATAGTAGATCTCATGCACCGGATTCTCATCGCAACGGTTCTCATCGCCGGGATGCTGGCCACCGGCGGAACCGGTCTTGAAGCGGTACTTGGCGAGACGGTACCTCTTTCTGGTTCAGCACCCGGAGAAAGGACAGTGTATCTTTTCATGACAGGGCCAAATCTGGACCCAGACGGTGCTCCCCTGCATGCTCCAACACGTTCCACCGCTGCAGGTCACTACACCGAAGTGAGAGTTCTCTCATCTGGCCGCTGGGAATATAAATGGAATACCGGCGGTATAGGACTTGATGCAGGAACATATACCGTGTATGCCGTCACCGAGCCGCGTACCCGAAGAGACCTGCGCGGTGCAACATACGTGACAACCACAATAACACTGAGGAGGGCAGCATTAACACTTGAAGAAGAACCCAGGAGAACACACGGTCTGCTCAAGGTGACTGTTGAGCCCTTTGGAGCCCTGATCGAGGTTGATGGCCGGTTTTACGGAACAAGCCCGCTAGAGACAGCCCTTTCAGCCGGGACATATGAAGTCAGGGTAACCCATGAAGGATATGCTCCCTACAGGAGAGTTGTGACGATCTTTCCGGACGCAACAACCCTTATCGAACAATCGCTTGAGCCAATTCCATCACCAACACCTAAGGACGGAGTTCCGCAAACTCCCGTAGCATCAGGATGGACACTGGCACTCGCTGGAGCCGTGTTCTATATATTCATCAGATTGAGGAAATAACCACACCAGGCATCTGAAACAACGTTTTTAAGAGGGCGTTTCTTATTGAGCCAGAGAACAAGCCGTGCTGCTACTTCCATAGCACCTTCATTTCGTATCTTGATGATGAAGCAGGGGTAGTCCGCCATCTTTCTAATATCCCTGGAATACGACCGATGATCCGGTGTTCATCATTGATTAGATCAGATATGGAAAAGCGGTGGTTTCAACCAGATAGGAGAATCAGACCAATCAAATCAATACACAATAATTAAATATTCTCATTTCTGTATCTCCTATTGTGGTAATCTCATGTTATTGACACGCTCAATTATCGTTGTTGCTGTTGGCGTTCTGATCTTTGCAGCAACAGCTCCAGCTACCGCCGTTATTCTCAATGGAGGTGAGACAATTGGCGGAGACGTAGGGATCATCCGCGTTATGTCGGATCCGTCAGGTGCCGATATAAACCTTGATGGAAGGTATGAAGGAAGAACACCTGTTGACATCAGGGTGTATGTAACCGCAACACCGCCACAATCGATCATCGTCTCAAAGAGTGGCTATTACTCAAAAACTGTTTCAGCACCACATCCCGGTGCAGGAGAGGTCAGAGAGATCTTTGTGACACTTGAGAGAAAAGAACCCCCGCCTCCACCCGAGCGTGGATGGCTGGACATATCATCCAATCCATCCGGTGCCACCGTCCGGGTTGATGGCCATTATGTGGGGACGACCCCGGTGATGACCCAGGTAGATCCAGGAAAACACCGCGTTCAGGTTGAGTATTCAGGGTACCGGTCATGGTCCTATGACTACCAGGTGAGTGCCGGACAGACAAAACCGGTTCACGCAGTGCTTGAACCAAGAGAACCTGAAAAGGGATATCTGTCAGTCACTTCGAGTCCAAAAGGGGCAGATGTGTACGTGGACGGGCAGTATCGCGGGTTCACCCCCACAACGGTTGGAAAGCTCGATGTCGGAAGCCATACCCTGGAACTCAGGCTTGCAGGGTATGAAACCTACACGACCACGTTCAGGGTATATACCGGTGATACAACGAATATAAATGCGAATCTCAGGCCAAAGGGTCCGACAACCGGATCAATCGCTGTGCAATCTTATCCTTCCGGAGCGTCAATCTTTGTGGACGGTGATTATGAGGGGATAACAATGGCCAATGATTACTTTGATATCATCGGCCTCTCTCCCGGGAGCTACACGCTCATGCTCCGCAAACAAGGATATGAAGATTATCGGATCAGTGTCATGGTAACCGGAGGGGGGGTCAAGTATGTTACCGCTACCCTGAACCCAAAGCCAGAGCCACAGACAACAGGGAGTTTGAACGTCAATTCAGTACCCTCTGGCGCTGAAGTGTACGTCGATAACCTCTTCCGCGGTTATGCACCCGCAATTGTACCGGATCTCTCTCCAGGAACCCATTCCATCACCCTCAAGATGAGTGGATACAGCGACTGGATAAGCACGATCCAGGTGAGTGCCGGAGAGATGGCACCGGTTACTGCGACCATGTCACCAATACCAGTGCCACCGCCCCCCACTCCCTCGGGAGGCCTGCCGGTTGCAGTTATCGGTGCACTGGCTCTGCTTGGCACGATCTTCATTGTTGGAAGACGAGAGTAGACAGCTCTCACCCACATTTTTTTTGAATATACAATCGTTTGAACCTTCACTGTGTTCTCTTATGCAATATACAGACTGACCATACAGGATAAGGTAAAGAGTTCTCCAGTCCTATTTCGCTACAGCTATGTCCAAAACGCATATATCCGGGAGGGATGCCTATGATCTTCTCAAGGCATATGGCATCCGGGTTCCGCAGGAAGGGCTCGCAACGACGGAAGATGATGCAGCAGAGATTGCCGGTTCAATCGGCTATCCGGTCGTCCTGAAGATCGAATCTCCGGATATCCTCCATAAAAGTGATGTCTCCGGGGTCATCCTGGGTATTCAAGAGGAAGGAGATCTCAGGAGATCCTATCGTGATCTCCTTGCCCGTGTCCAGGAACAGAAACCTGATGCGAGGATTACCGGAATCAGGATTGAGGAGGAGGCAGAAGAGGGTCTTGAGATCCTGATCGGGGGTGCGACAGATCCGGCGTTTGGAAAGACGATCACCTTCGGGCTTGGGGGAAAATTCGTCGAGATCCTCAGAGATACTGCGGTTCGGGTCCTGCCAGTCGATGAAATGGAGATCAGGTTAATGATACAGGAGATCCGGGGATACCGCCTGATCCGGGGATTCCGGGATGAGCCTCCACGCGATGAAAAGGCACTGATCTCTGCTCTTGTGAATGCAGCCAGAATCTTCTGCGATCATCCCGAATATACCGAATTTGATATTAATCCATTGATCCTGTACGAAGACGGATGTATCGCTGTTGATGTCCGGTTCATTGCTGGTGAACAGCCGAAGCCGGATATACGAAAGCGCAGGCCGCTCGATCCCGATATACTTAAACCGCAGTCAATTGCGGTTATCGGTGCGAGCCCTGATCAGGGAAAGATCGGGTATACCATTACCAGGAACCTCCTCTCTTTTCCAGGACCTCTCTATCCGGTTAACCCAAAGTACGATCAGATCCTGGGGCGAAAGACGTATGCCAGGATCACCGATATTGAAGATCCGGTTGGTATGGCAGTGATTGCTGTTCCGGCAAAGCTGGTCCCTTCGATCATAGGCGAGTGTGTGGAAAAAAAAGTCAGATCAGCCGTGGTCATTGCGTCTGGATTCCGGGAAGCCGGGGATGAAGGTGCGCGGCTTGAAGAGGATATGAGAACAATTGCGCAGGAAGGTGGGATCAGGATTATTGGCCCAAACAGTCTGGGAATCATGATTCCACCAGAACAGATCAACACCACATTCAACAACAGTTCCGCTCTACCTGGCCCATTTGGCTTCATCTCCCAGAGCGGGGCATTGATCACAACCATCATCGACTGGAGTATTGTTGAGGATTTTGGATTTTCAGCTGTTATCAGTGTTGGTAATCAGGTCGATATCGGGTTTGTCGATTATATCGATCTCCTCGCACGGGATGAGGCCACCCGTGTAATCATCCTGTATATCGAGGAGATCAGGGATGGTCGGCGGTTCCTCGATACCGTCATCCGTGTTGCAGAAGATACGCCGGTGGTCGCCATCAAATCAGGAAGTTCCCGGATCGGGAGGGCTGCGGCTGCATCCCATACCGGATCGCTTTCAGGAGACTATCAGACCTACCGTGCAGCTTTTCAGCAGGCAGGAGTTGTGCCTGCTGATTCGATCCGGTCCGCATTTCAAATAGGCGGGATACTCGCCGGGCAGGGATTTCCGAAGGGGAGAAGGGCTGTTGTAGTGTCGAGTGCCGGAGGATTTGCGGTTCTTTCGTCTGATTATGCCGAGAGAAACAATATTGAACTTGTTCCGCTCCCGGATCAGTTCAGGGAACAGTTGAACGAGATCCTCCCCCCGGGGTGGAGCGGAAGAAACCCAATCGATATGATTGGTGACTCAACTGCGGGAAGATTTGCAAAGGTCTTCGATCTCCTGCTCAAAGACCAGGATTTCTGGGATATCGCTATCATCATCTCAGCACCAACAGCTATCGCCGATCCAAAACAGGTCGGACTTGAGATCGTCCGGTTCTCAGAACATACCAGGAATATGGTGCTTGCAGCACTACCTGGTGGCGAATCGGTCAAACCGGGAATATCTGTCCTAAAAAGAGGAAGTGTCCCGGTCTTCTCAGAATTAGAAGACCTGTTCAGGTCTGCTGGTGAAGTATTGGGCGCTTCACGACATACCAGGTTCAATGGTACAGGGGAGAGATAAGGGCGCGGGGAAGATCTTCTTTCTTTGTCACCACAGTTGATGAGAGTTCGAGCATCAGATTCACATACTCATTCTGGCCAACCTGACGAAAGTCTGTTCTGAGGGAGATGACCGGTATGCCGAGGGCACAGACATATCCCATCTCCCATGCAGTGCCTGAGTCAGCATCTGATCCATCTATGATCGCCACCATCCAGTCGCAATTTTTAAGTGCTGCACAATGCGAATTGAAGATCGCTTCCATCGCCTCGTATGGCCGATAACTGGTATCCTGGCCAACCTCCTGCGGAAAGTACACTTCAAAGCAATGAGTGGTGAGGAGATCGCGGATCATTTCGTTGTACCGGCGTTCCGCCTCAGAAAAGAGAGGGGAGGCAAGGTATACCCGGTACCGTGCAAAATCATACACATCAATCGCCGGGATTTCAGGAAATCGGGAGAGGAATGCACCACGATGATTGCTTTTTTCATCTGACGCAAACCAGGTGGTCTTTACCCCGCAGGCAGGTGAAGAATCGACTCCGACAATGCAGAGAGGTTCTCCCCGTTCAAAAATGATCTTTCTGACAACTGATTCGAGTTCGTCAAGAAGTGAAGAGAACTCATCTGTATCGAGGCGATCCAGAAATGAACCCGGTGCCCTATTCTTTCCAAGATACAGTGTTTCGGGACAGGGGAGCAAGACGACATCAAGCCCAAATACCTTGCACCGCTCAAGACAGCGTGCATATGCCCTCATATCCTCATCTCCTGTGATCCCTTCTGCCCGGAGAGATGGATCAGGGATACAGGGAACGATCATGACATACATGGATATGCATTGGTGTCGATCCATGATGGATTGATCGGGGTGCTTGATGAGCAATGAAGAGAGATCTTTCAGTAGTATGATCCAGCTGATCGGATACCGGGACAATACCTGTGATCCACGAAAATGTACGGTAAAACGTCTTGAGAGATATGGCATGCTCCGTGTCGTAAGTTCACTACGGCAGATACCCAGACGGACGCTCCTTCTCGATCCAACAGCTGGTGTCGTCATCTCACCCGCAGATCGGAAATGGGTGCGTTCGATTACCGCTCTTGATTGTTCATGGGAGAGCGTTGAACAAGAGGACGTGTCAGAGTTTCAGGGACGGCGCTCCCTTCCTTTTCTGGTCGCTGCAAATCCAATCAATTTCGGAAAGCCATTTGTTCTTTCCTCTGTTGAAGCCCTTGCTGCGGCATTGATCATTCTTGGGGAGCAGAAGCAGGCAGAAATGATCCTTCTGAAGGTCCCCTATGGGATACGGTTTCTCGAGGTGAATGCAGAACCTCTTGCAGAGTATGCAGCGGCAGAGGATAGTGCGGGTGTGCTTGCGGTGCAGGCAGATTACCTCTGATCGTTTCCTTCATGATCAGGTTCAAGTTCGGGATCAATCTCCCTGCGAATCCAGCAGATAAGATCTTTCATATCAAGAGTTTTCTTATACTGCTCTTCGATCATAACATACATAATAAGCCCGGCTACCATCACCAAAGACATTGCCGGGAATGTATGCCGGATTACCTCGACAACCTCGGATCGCGGATGGCTGAGGGTCAAGAGAGGCAGTATCACCAGAATATGAAGGGCTTCCACAAAAATACCGAGGATAACGACACGGAGCGGCGTCAATGTCCATCTCCTGGCAAAGAGACCCCCCACTATCCCTGCGGTGATGGTGGCAACCGCACAGGGAAGCGCAGTCCATCCACCAAGGGAATAGCGGTATACCCCGCCGATTGCACCAGCTGCCGCACCGGCCAGTGGGCCGCCAATAATGCCTGCCAGAACCGGGCCGAGATCACGGAAATTCAGGATGACATCGCTTATGGGGAAGCCGCGGAATGTGCCGTATATGGAAAGAATACCAAATATCAGAACCAGCCAGAGGAGATCAGTTCTGTTGGCTGTTCCCCTCCTGTAAGCCATGGCAAGATCTGATCTGACAAAGAGATAGAGGACAAGCAGAACGATTGCCAGTCGCTCCATCAGGGGGATTCCATATTCCAGAAGGCTCTTTTCCTGGAGAAGGGCGATTAAAAGGTAGACACCGGATCCGACTGCCATGACCGCAAGCCAGAGCCGGGAGCCCCGATGCTCTTTAGGGAGATGATTATCGATATAAACGAGAGCAAACCCGATGATTGCAAACATGATTGAGGCAAATATCGAGACGTGTTTGATCAGGTACTCTGGTTTTGAAAGGAAGAAGGCTGTAATTATTATGCCCGAGAAACCAAGGAGAATAATCCGGTACATTTTCTTCGCCGGTATCTGCACTCCGCCTGCTTCGCGGAGGATGCCGCAGATGGCACGGGCGCGCCCATCAATGCCGGAGATGACAGCACCGGCAAGAAGAACAAACGATAAAAAGACAAAGACCGGTGCAACCTGGGGGATCGTCTCAAGGATGTGGGCAGAGACCGCAACTGCGGAACCAGGCGCATCAAGACCAGTTGCCCCGTGATATGATGCCCCGATTGCAAGGAATACAAAGCTCATCAATGCGATAAAACCAAAGCCAATTGCGAGATCGCCCCGGATGATCCGCAACTTTTCGGGGAGATCATCAGTACAGGCTTTTCCCCCGGTCTTTTCATGAAGCCAGACCGAATAGAGAAGAAGATTCAGACCTGCACCAACTGCGCCAAGGAGCGCCATCTTCCATGGCAAATGATGATCCTGGATATACGGAATAAAACCCTCTGCAACCTCCTGAAATGGTATATAAAGTGCGGAGATGCTGAAGACGATCCCTGCAAAAAGGAGGAGGACCATTCCCAGGATCACATGCTCCAGTCGCTCATAACTTCCTTTCCAGAGGATGAAAATGATGGCAACAAGGGTAAGAGACGCTATTCCCAGCATCGGAAATGCAAATGGAAGGAGAAAATACAAAAAATGGGAGGCTATTAACAGAAAACCCCCGTATGCAACCATCTCCAGGAGATAGATGATCGTAATAAACGTCACCTCCCAGTTCCTGGGTCCAGGAATCGAACGGAGGCCGGAGAAGATCGTCTTTCCAGTTGACAGGGTATACCGCGCAATCCCGTATGCAAAGGCGTATTTGTAAACAAGGGCAATTACAAAAATCCAGAGAAGAGTGTACCCGGTTTCTCTGCCAGCACCAAAGATTTCAACGATACCTGATTCTCCAGAAACCTCCAGGGCAAGAATGAAGACGGGGCCTAAGAAGAATAAGCGTTCTGCAAAGCGTTTTCGAAGCTGTGCAAGTGGGAGAATGGAGGCAGAGTCTGACTGCACACCTGAATATGTGCCGCAATCAGGTATAAGACATAATCATATGCGCACGATATACCCTGCAGATCGGATCATACGAATTACTGCCTCATCCCATTCCCGATCAGGGAGGGAAGCGAGAAAATCTGCGTTATCCGAAAATAGGGCCCTGAGGGCGGGATCATTTGATGCCAGGTGGCGGTATTCCATGACCCGGCCGGCCCGCTCACCCTTCGCATTCAGGATGAGTATACGAAAGCAGCCATATTCGCAACAGATTGGAGGGCGTGTTGCGTGAACGGTACAGTAACCTGTATTCTGTTCTGAATCAAAGCGGAAAAAAGGACAGGCCTCGGGTCGATCCATGAAAGTGCGTGTATCCTGGAAAAGATCGATCTTGTCTGGATCAACCACCACTTCGGTTCTCTCTCCGGTATACTGGTTCTTCAGTATATAGCGGTTATCTCCTGTTTTACGCTCAATTACATGCACGAGGCCAAGATGGCTGCAGCAATCACCGCACTGAAAACATTCAAATGCCAGGGATCATTCCTCCAGAGATGATATGGTTCTTAGCAGAAGATCATTATTCGATTAAAATTTCAGTTCACTGGACGGCACACTCCGGCAGGACCGGTCCGACTGAAAGTATCGGTTTCCTATAACGATTTTGCCAACTGCGTTTTTACGCTCTGCAAGACGGGGGAAAATGCCGTTACCGCAGCCGGGATCACGCACCATCGGGTTCTCATTGAGACCGGAAAGCTCACCCGCCTGCCTGATCGTCTTCCGGGTAGCCGGGTTCATCAGTTGGAGGCGTGAGCGGGCTATTGCTTCGATCTCATCAGGATCCATGGTTGTAATCCTCTGAATAAACGTATGGGAGTTCTGCATCTTAATTGGGTGGGAGAAGGTATAATTGGATGATGGAGAGGGTTATTCCAATTCATTTTATTAATCTTTCAGGAGAGCAGCGCGTTCTCCGGGGAGAGTCGGCCAAGGACCATCAGTGAATATGTCCTGAAGAAGGTAATGAATGGAACCGATACCATCAGGGCTGCAGAGATTGCAATGATCAGGTACGGGATTCCCAGGAGGATAATAAGAAAGATAGTACTCAGCACTGCAAATGTGTAGATGAAAAAGCCAACCAGAACAAAGGGGATGGCAATGATCGCGAGGAGAAGAAGAGTCAGGATGATCATGACGATCCCGGCACCAAGGGCTGCCAGGAACCGGACTATCACATAGATCACCGTCTGCATCACATCGTTTGAGATGGCTGCCACAATTGATCGCCATCCTTCAATCACTCCACAATCCTTTTTGATCATGACCGGAACGACAAAATCAATGGTAATAAGCTGGATAAGGGCAATAATGACGGCAAATATGAGGAAGAGCGGAATCATTACGAGGAGAAGAGAGGCTCGCGGGAAGACGTTTGGGAAGCCTGTCAGGCCCCCTGACGCCAGGATGAATGGCAGGAAGACTGCTGCGATGAGCAGGAGAAACAGTATCGTGATGCCGATCTGGAAGAGGAAAAGACGGAAACCTTTTCCCATACGCGGTCTGAAGGTCTGTGAAAGTGAGACATTTTTCGTTGCTATACAGTCGACAAAGACGAACTGCAGTATTGAACCAATGAGGATATATGCAAGAGCGAGTATTCCAATTCCCAGAATAACAGCAAGAATAAGTCCTACATTATCAGGGAAAGCGGGAGCCTGAAGCCCTGAGAATACTTCCCCATAAAAATCGCCATCTGATGACCAGGTCGGCTGGGGGAATCCGCCTCCCCAGCCAAGGAAGAACGATATAATGGCAAGGCGAATCCATATGCCTGCCTGGAAGGGCCAAAGAAGATCTTTTGTGCTCTGTATGGCACGATCCAGTTCAGCAAATGCATAGTACTCTGCCATTTGCTGTATATGGGGATGGATATTATTATAAAGGTATTTCATGCAGGAAGGAAGAGCATAAGAGAGGGTGAATGAGGAAGAGGAAGAGAGAGGAAGAGGGCGATATTTCAAAATCCAGGCGGTTTTTTTTGAACTCTGAACGGCTGCGATTTCTTATCCATACTCATATGCAATAACATCATCCTCCATCCACACCCTCACTGCAGCACCCAATAGCGGGGCATCACCGCCAAGCGAACTTATTACCACCCGGGGCACAGGCAGGTGCCGATCCACCCGCTCGATCATCGCAGAGACAAATGATGGGTGGTTCCTGGCAACCGGGCCGTCAAGAACGATCACATCCGGATCGTATGCTACGATCACTCCGGTGAGAGCCCTGCCGCAGATGACTGCAAGTTCATCCCGGAACCTGGCAGCAACCAGGTCCCTGGATGAGAGGATCGCGTCTGCTGTCTCGGGTATAGTACCAGATATACCTTCTTCCTTCAGAAACCTGGCATAAAAGCCGGGAATCGAACTTCCTGATGCATATGCCTCGAAGTGACCTGTCCCGCCGCAGCCGCAGATGAGATTATACCGGCTGTCCACAAACAGGTGGCCCACCTCGCCAGCATTTCCGGTTGCGCCGGTGAGGAGCCTCCCACCGGAGATGACGCCCCCTCCGATACCCGTAGAGATGGTAATATACACAAGATCAGAGATGGATGATTCAACATGAGTTTCAGCTTTAAGCCCGCCACCGGCCCTGCTATGCGCCCCGGCCCCAAACATCTGTTCGGCGAGCGCACCTGCCCTGCAGTCGTTGATAAGAAAGACCGGGCGCAAGAACTGCTCCCTGAGCGGATCAATAATATCGATTTTGTCAAACACCATATTTGGGGAGGAGACGATTGATCCGGTGGCAAGATCAAGAGGACCTGCAGAGGCAATGCCAATTCCTCCATCCGTGGGGGTGAGCGGAACAAGTTTTTCCAGGATTGTAATCACTGTCTCGGTCACCACCGTTCCCGAACTACCCGCCTTTGGTGTCGGTACACGTAAACGGTGCGTGATCGTTGCGTCCTCTGAGATGAGACCCCCCCGTATCCATGTTGCACCGATGTCAATTGCCGCTGTCTGTGTCATACTGATCCACTAGTTGGAACACCGGGTGTATTATCCTATCCCGATTCCCGGACATCACCAATAAAAAAGCGTTCCTGTACCCGGATTTCTTGAAGGAGATCGTTTATGGTAGAGAAAACCGATGCTGAGATCTTGGGAATGGTACGATTTAACACCGGATACGTCCACTCTGTTAAACATGTATTGAGTCGCAGGAATTGAGTCGCAGGAACGCTCAGGTAGAGCCTGACCTGAGGTGTTTATACCAGACGTTCATGCTCTCAAAACCCCCGCCGATCTGGGTGTTGTTTGGAAGCGTTCCTGCATACCGGTACCCCGCACGCGCAAAGAGAATATTAATAGCAGGCTCTTCACCCCGGGAGATGGTATAGGCAAGGCGAAACCCGTCCGCACGGACGACATCTTCCATATGAGCAAGAAGGGCACCGGCAGCACCGGCCCCGCGTGCAGCCGGAAGCGTTGCAAAATCGGTCATTTCAACTGTTTTAGCGTCGAAATCAAGCTCAGCGGAAGATGCTGCAATCAGATGATCTGAATCATAGAGGAGGAAAAACCTGGTCTCTCCACCATCTATCGCATCGGAGATATAATGTGGATCGTCAATTGGAAACGGATAGCTCGGAAAGACTGATGCATAAATCTCTGCGAGTGATCTGGCATCAGAAACCTGAGCCTCCCTGATCGTAAAGCCTTCCTTCAGGGGAGGATGGCTTGTACCCGCCCGTTGCCAGGATATCTCAAGTGTTTCTGAAACAGCCGATGCGTTGTATTTTCGTCGTACGGGATCAGTATATTTTGCCATGAAGAGACATGCATCACCATCCGGAAAAAAACCCGGGATCTCGGCCTCAACAGAGAAGCCTTCTTTGCGGAATTCAGGAGCAGATATAGCCGGGACTTTGGCGAAGACCTTGGTATAACGTTCTGTTGCAAGCGTTTCTTCAATCCAGGCAAGGAGCCGATCAGTATCCTTTGGATCCATTCGCATGACATAGATACGATTGTTGTAGGCACCATGCTGGATGATGCTCTTCCCAACCCGGATGATCGGATCAGTCCTCATCTTCTTCTCTCCGCGCCATCCGTTCAGAGTCTGCGGGGACAAGAGCTGTCGTTTCGTCATAATCAGAGAGGAGCCGGGCGATCCCGACGATATGCTGTTCTTCTCCCCCCCTCAGGTTCAACTGGAGCGAACAATCCCTGCAATTTCGGTCACAGAAGATTGTGGTATAGTGATCTGGCTCCCGATATGTGGTGATCACTCCTTCATAGTTTCGGAGGATCACCTTGTTTGTTGAATACGAGATGAGGTACGTCGGCATCACCGGGATCTTTCCACCGCCTCCTGGTGCGTCTATGACATAGGTCGGAACGGCAAACCCGCTTGTATGACCAATTAAGTTTTCTATGATCTCAATTCCCTTTCCAACAGGTGTTCGGAAATGCGAAAGACCTTCTGAGAGATCACATTGGTACAGATAGTACGGCCTGACACGGTTCTTCACAAGTTTCTGTACAAGCGCCTTCATGATCCGTGGGCAATCGTTCACACCTGCAAGAAGAACCGATTGGTTTCCGAGTGGAAAGCCCGCATCTGCGAGTTTTGCAAGCGCTTTTTCAGCAGTCGGAGTGATCTCCTGGGGATGATTAAAGTGAGTGTTTACCCAGATTGGCTGATATTTCTTCATGACATTGATGAGGCCATCAGTAATCCTAAACGGATTTACAACCGGTGTCCTGGTGCCTATCCGGATAACCTCTACATGAGGAATCAAACGGAGTTGGGCTAAGATCCGGTCAAGGAGTTCATCGGGAAGCATCAGGGGATCCCCGCCGGAGAGGAGGACGTCACGAATCTCCGGATGATCACGGATATACGCTATTCCTTCCTCCATCTCCTCCCATGTGGGTATCCGGTCGCGATCACCGACCCGGCGCTTTCGTGTACAATGGCGGCAATACATTGAACAGACATTTGAGACGAGGAAGAGGACACGATCCGGATACCGGTGAGTGATCCCGGTAACCGGACTGTCAGATTCCTCTGCAAGTGGATCTTCCAGTTCACACTCCTCAACCAATAATTCTTCCGGGGACGGGACAGCCTGAAGATAGACCGGATCTTGTTTATAATCTTCTATTCTGATAAGAGAGAGATAGTATGGGGTCGCAGCCAGGGGGAATTTTTGAATTGTCTCTTCAAGTTTCTTCCGCTCATCTGCCGGGAAGGTGATCCCGAGGACCTTCTCGAGCGTATCAAGATCACGGACCGTATGGGCAATCTGCCACCTCCAGTCTCTCCATTGAGGCGCGTTCTGGCTGATATCGTTATGATTCTCTCCTGTATGTGGTATCGATTCTTGAGCTTCCATAATAAAATCAACTCTATAGAATAATGCGAGTGCTTCTTTCTTAAAGATCACTCATAAAGGTTTTGGATGTTTCACTTCGGATGTACCTGAAAGCCATATATCACAACTCACAGATGGCGACTCCCTGATCAAAGTAGAGCAGGTTATGATTTTAATGGAGCATGGGTAAAGAAACAGACAACACCTGAATCAGACAGAGATTTCTTCATAAAAATTCCTGATTTTCTTTATATAACCCCTTATAGCCCTGATACTGGTTACACAGAACATTGATATGTAGATGTATTCCAATTATCCATATGCCAGACAAACTGGATGATTCAATCATTGGACGACCGCTTTTACCCCGAGATCTGGTCACGTACCAGGCTGATACGATTACAAGCAGAATGGTAATCAGGAGCAGGGAGGGAACCGTTACGCTCTTTGCATTTGACAGGGGACAGGGGCTTTCTGAACATACTGCACCGTTCGATGCCCTTGCATGTGCACTCGATGGGGAAGCCGAGATCACTATTGCCGGTGTCACACATCATCTCCATGAAGGTGAAATGATCATCATGCCAGCCCATATTCCTCACGCGGTCTCACCAATCTCACGATTCAAGATGATGCTCGTTATGATCCATGCACAGAAAACAGGAGAGGATGAAAAACGAAAAGAGAAGAGGTGAGAAGACCATTTCGAGATGGATAATAACAGGTGAGAGAGGAGGAAAATAAAAGATCTGAAAGTGAGAGGAATACAAAGAGATTGAAGATGCGAGGAGGACCTGTCAAAGCAAAATATTCTATGAACGCACCGGCTAAAGCAAGTTATTCTACTACCAGATCGATTTATACCGGATTGAAACAATAATTATACCAATGATAATCGTTGGACTGCTTGGATGTGGGAATATCGGCCATATTATCGCGCAGAACCAGATTGGTTTTTCCATTTCAGCAGTCTATGACCAGATACCAGAGAAGGCGGAAGAACTCGCAGCAGCATCAGGTGCACAGGCCTTTACTGACTTTACAGCATTTTTATCTGCTGATTTTGACATTGTTGTTGAAGCAGCCTCTATAGCAGCCGTACAGGAATGTGGAGAGGCAATCCTTTGTTCGGGCCGTGATTTTGTGGTAATGAGTGTCGGGGCATTGTCAAATACCATATTTTGCGATAGGCTAACCAGTATCGCTTCTGAAACGGGGAAAAAGATCTATGTTCCCTCAGGAGCGGTGATGGGTCTTGATAATATTAAGGTTGGGAGAATTTCACGGATTTCCACCTTCCTTCTCAGAACCACAAAAAACCCGGCATCACTTCAAATACATGCAGATGAACCGACATTGATCTTTTCAGGTAAAGCCCATGAATGCATCAGGGATTACCCAAAGAATGTCAATGTCTCAGAAGCACTCACGCTCGCTGCAGGCCGTGAAGTCGATGTTGAGCTATGGGTTGATCCGGATACTGACAGGAATACTCATGAGATATTTATCGAAGGTGATTTCGGGGATGCATATATCCGTGTTAGAAACGTACCAAGCCCGGACAATCCGGCAACAAGTTATCTTGCCGCACTCTCGATACTCTCCCTCCTCCACAACCTCAATGATCCCCTGGTGATCGGAACATGACGATCAATGAAGAGATACAGCAATTAAAAAAAGAGAAAAATGTACTCATTCTTGCTCATAACTATCAGCTGCCGGAGATACAGGATGTCGCAGACATTGTGGGAGATAGTCTGGAGCTTGCACAACATGCAGCAATCGCCAAAGAGGACATATTGATCATCTGTGGTGTCCGGTTTATGGCCGAAACTGCCAAAATTCTATCCCCTGAGAAAACTGTTCTGATTCCTGTCCCGGATGCCGGATGTCCGCTCGCTGATTATCTCACCCCGGAGATGATCCATAATGCCCGGAAGGAGCATCCTGATGCTGCGGTCGTTGTGTATGTGAATTCAAGCGTTGAGGTGAAGGCAGCCGCAGATATCACCTGTACTTCGGCTAATGCAGCTGCTGTTGTGCGATCTCTTCCCGAAAAGAAGATTCTTTTTGGACCTGACGCAAACCTTGCTTTTTATGTTCAGCAGCAGGTACCCGAGAAGCAGATCATTGCCCTCCCATCTCAAGGGCACTGTTATGTCCACACCGCCTTCACGGAACGCCAGATCTGCGATGCACAGGACCGGGGCTGGCGGGTTGTCAGCCATCCTGAATGTCTTCCCGATGTTCAGGCACGATCTGATCTGATTGCATCGACAGGCGGGATGGTCCGGCATGCATGCGACTGTGACGAATGGTTTGTCTGTACTGAGCGGGAGATGGGATACCGACTAAAAACATTGTACCCGGACCGAACGTTTCATGTCGATCCTGAAGCAATCTGCGAAGACATGAAGAAGACAACGATCAAAGACCTCCTCAGATCCCTTCGTGATGGGATTTATGAAGTGACGATACCATCTGAGATTGCAGATCCTGCACAGAAAGCAGTCAAGCGAATGATCGCCCTCAGGAGACAACGATGATCCCACATGAATTACTCCGCAGGTTTCTTGCTGAAGACAGCCCCTACGGGGATGTGACAACAGACGCAATTATACCCAAGACAGATGCTATGGCAGCAATTATTGCACGAGAGACCGGAGTTATTGCAGGAGTAGCAGAAGCAGTCTTCCTTTTTGCAGAATGCGGAGCAGAAGCCCGACCCCTTACACTGGACGGGGCATGGGTTGATCCAGGACAACAGATAATTGATATATCCGGGGGAGTACACGGAATTCTCCTTGCTGAACGAACAGTTTTAAACCTGATGGGCAGGATGTCAGGAATTGCCACTGCCACACGGCGATTCTCCGCTCTCATCGATTCAGTGATACCCGGAGCACGCATTGCCGGTACCAGAAAGACAGCACCGGGCCTTCGGTTCTTTGACAAGAAAGCAATTATGATAGGTGGCGGCGACCCTCATCGAAACTCCCTCTCTGATGCTGTTTTGATTAAGGACAACCACCTCGCCCTTGTGGGTATAAAAGAGGCAATTAAGCGCGCACGCGAAGTATCACAGTATCGAGTCATCGAGATCGAAGTTGAAACACCGGAAGATGCGGTGACCGCAGCATCTGCCGGGGCAGATGTCCTTCTGCTCGACAATATGGATGCCGAGACCATTATTAAAACAATACAGATTCTGAAAGATGCAGGTATCCGCGATCACGTCAAAGTTGAAATATCCGGCAACATCACCCCTGCGAATGCCGGATCATATGCCGGATGTGAAGTTGACATCGTCTCATCCGGGTGGCTAACCCATTCGGTCAGAAACTTTGATCTCAGCCTTGAGATGAGAATGGCAGTACAGACCATTGAAATAGGATGAAAATTATTTTCCATTAACTCTTTTACGTCACCGCCCTGGATTTCTATTTCATTCTCCGCTATCTATTTCTCCGCCTGATAATGAGCCAGGCAACTCCTCCAATTATAGCAAGCGGAAGAAGGGCAAACGCAATGATAATAATGGCCCCGATGACATACAGGAGGGCATGAATTGCGGTATTGAGAACCGATGCAAGTGAGAACCCGGAGTCGATCCCGATCGGTTCTCCCTCCCGGACTGAAACTGTGATCGTTGCTTCATCAATCTGTGACTCCATCAGCTTGATTTTACCGGTTGTCCGGTCAAGGTTCATCTGGGCCGCGTCAATTGCCGACTGCACCTTCAGGATATCTTCAACCGTCTCTGCCTTTTGGAGGATATCGGAGAGACGTTTTATCTGCTGCTCAAGCGCCCTTTTTTCTGCGTGGAGATCGGTATGCTCTGCAGTGACGTCACGAGTCTTCACCTGTCGCTGCCTGAGTGTTCCAAGCGACTCAATCTCATGCATTGCATTTTCAAAGGCATGGGAAGGCACTCTGATGATGATCTCTGCTGAGAATTGTTCGCGCCCATCCCGGAAACCACCCGAGCTAAGCGATAAGGACTGGACCCGCCCATTATACCGCCCGGAAATGTCTGTGATCTTCTCGGCAGTCTGCCTGGTATCACGGGTCTGCAGATGAATCGATCCCTCCTTGATCACCTGCCTATCGGTGAGAGGGACGGTCACTTCATGTGCACTCATATGTTCATAGACAACACCCTCAGATCTAACATGCCCTGGTAGAGAGGGATCAGCCATGAGGCAGCCAGATGATGCAGATAAGACAAACAGGAGAAGGAAGAGCAGAATACCATATCGTTTCACAACATCCACCTCTTTATTCTGTAAAACGTAGTATTCGCAAACCTGTAAATATCTATCTTTGACTGCCAATTATTTCGCAGTCATACTGGCTGTAATAATGAAAAGATTGTATATTGCCCTGATCAGGTCGCCATTACTGCTATAAGAGAAAACATCATATAGGCTGCTGCAGAAGGTGCCCGGAGGTGCCAGAAGATGCACAGGGACAGGATTTCTGAGTTGCTCGAATATAGGGACTGGAAAACACTTCGCCAGTATGCACAGTCACTATCGAGAAGCGAATGCTCCGAACTCTTCTCTGAGATGGAAGATGCCGACTATGCAATCTTTTTCAGGCTTCTTAACAAAGACACGGCACTTGAGGTATTCGAATCCCTTGATCCTGACCAGCAGGCACGTCTGATTGCCCTGATGGAAGACCCGGAGACCCTCCGGTTGATCGAATCACTTGATCCTGACGATCAAACACGACTGCTGGAAGAGCTGCCGGCCAAGATGGCAAAACGAATTCTTGCCAGGATGAAGCCCGAAGATGCAGCAACCGTCAGCAAGCTCCTCGGATACCCTGCTGGAAGTGCCGGCCGCTTCATGACATCACGGTATATTGCCGCAAAAACAAGTTCAACAGTCGGGGAGGTGCTTCAGAACCTCCACACAAGTCCCCTTCGTCCCGATGAGATGGGTGTGATCTATGCAATCGGTACTGGGAGGATTTACCGTGGTCATCTCAGCCTTGGCAGTCTTCTCAAAAATACCCCGGATACTGAGATCGGAGATCTTGCAACCGAACCCGATATATTCGTCCGGACGGCAGATCCCAGGATCAAAGCCGCTGAACTTGTTTCAGAATATGATCTTCCTGCTATAGCAGTCCTTGATGGAGAGGACCGCCTTGTTGGATCGATCACCTTTGACGATGCTATGGATCTTTTGGAAGAAGAATCAACTGAGGATTTCCAGAAGATTGGATCAGTCCGTGACATCGGGATGAGTGTGAAAGACGCTACCTTCTCTATCCTCTATCGCAAAAGAATCCCATGGCTCATGGTTCTTGTCCTGATGAATGTCTTTTCGGGAGCGGGCATCGCTTATTACGAGGAAACCATTGAAGCCGCCATAGCACTTGTCTTTTTCCTCCCACTCTTAATTGACAGCGGTGGAAATGCAGGATCGCAATCTGCGACATTAATGGTCCGGTCACTTGCGATCGGTGATGTCCGGATGAACGACTGGATCCGGCTTATCGGCAAAGAGACGACGATCGCGTTCGCACTTGGTCTCACTCTTGCCGGTGCGGTGTTTCTTCTTGGCATGTACCGCGGAGGACCCGATATTGCAGTTGTTGTGGGGCTTGCGATGGTCATCATCATACTGGTGGGATCTCTTATCGGGATGACGCTTCCTTTTCTCCTGACGAAACTGAATAAAGATCCGGCTGTAGCAAGCACTCCGCTCGTCACATCATTCTGTGATATTACTGGTGTTCTGGTTTACTTTGCAATAGCAACCTGGTACCTGGGAGTCGGAACGTGACTGTTCCAACGACTCAAAGTCAGGGGCATCTATGCAGTAGTTGCAGGATATTGTAGCCCCAATCTCATACATTTGATCGGCTCATTCAAGTAAAAAAAAAAAGTACACATCCTCACACAAGGATGAGGAGCGGGGCAAAGACAAGTGCCACCATCGCCATCAGCTTCAGCAGGATGTTAATGGCAGGCCCTGATGTGTCTTTGAATGGATCGCCGACGGTGTCTCCAACGACTGCTGCCTTATGGGCATCAGATCCTTTTCCACCGTAATGGCCCTGTTCGATATACTTTTTGGCATTGTCCCAGGCGCCTCCGGCATTTGCCATCGTAATGGCCAGGGAAAAACCTGCGACAAGCGATCCGGCGAGGAGTCCTCCGAGCGCCTCGGGACCGAGCAGATATCCGACAAGGAGCGGGGCACCGACTGCAAGGACGCCGGGTGCTATCATCTCGCGGAGTGCAGAATTTGTCGAGATGGCAATGCATTTCGCATAATCCGGTTCGGCCTTGCCTTCCATAAGTCCTGCAATTTCCTTGAACTGACGACGGACCTCAAGAACAACAGAATAGGCAGCTTTTCCAACGGCGGTCATTGTGAGTGCACAGAATATAAATGGGAGCATGGCACCAATCAGCATGCCGACAAAGACCAGCGGGTTCGTTACATCAATCAACTCAAGCCCGACTGCAAGGGTATATGCGGAGAAGAGCGCAAGTGCTGTCAGCGCGGCAGATCCGATCGCAAAGCCCTTTCCGATTGCAGCAGTGGTGTTACCAACCGAATCGAGCGTATCGGTGATTTCGCGGACTTTCGGTTCCTGGTGGGACATCTCTGCAATACCACCTGCATTGTCTGCAACCGGGCCGTATGCATCAACAGCAAGAGAGATGCCAAGTGTCGAGAGCATTCCGACCGCCGCAATAGCAATACCATAGAGACCAGCGAAATGATATGCAATGGTGATTGCAGTTGCAATGAAGAGCACCGGGAAGACCGTTGACTCCATGCCCTTTGCAAACCCGCTGATGATGTTTGTTGCAGCGCCTGTTTCACAGGAACGGGCGATTGAGAGCGTTGGGGAGCGTTCATATGATGTATAGTATTCAGTGATAAGACCTATCGCAAACCCTGCAATAAGGCCGGCCACGGCAGCAAAGAAGATCCCGATATAATCCGGTCCGACAATGGTCGTCACAAGGAAATACGTCGCAAGCACGACTGCAATAATAGCAACGATAAGTCCTTTATTAAAGGCCATGTGAATTGCACTTGATTCGGTCTTGTTCGTTCGGACAAAGAAAGTTCCAATGATTGCCGAGATAATACCAAACGCAGCAATCATCATTGGGAGAATGATGAGCTGAAGGGGATCCAGACCCATATACATCTCAGTTCGGACAGCAGTAATTCCCAGAACCATCGAAGCGATAATGGAGCCGACGTAACTTTCGTAAAGGTCAGCACCCATACCGGCTACATCACCAACATTGTCACCAACATTATCAGCAATCACAGCAGGATTCCGTGGGTCATCTTCAGGGATGCCGGCCTCGACTTTTCCAACAAGATCAGCTCCTACATCTGCGGCTTTGGTAAAGATACCACCACCAACACGGGCGAAGAGTGCAATGGATGATGCACCAAGGCCAAACCCTGTAACAGTCTCAAGAACTTCATGCTGTGGAAGCCCAATGTATGTGAGGGCGAGATAGGCAAGAGACAGTCCAAGAAGACCAAGACCGACAACGGCCATTCCCATGACAGAGCCGCTGGCGAAAGAAACACGGAATGCTTCTGCAATTCCGCGTCGTGCAGCATTGGTTGTCCTGACGTTTGCCGCCGTCGCCGTATACATACCAATGTAGCCGGCAGTGGCGGACAGGACTGCACCAAGGACAAAACAAGCTGCAGTGAGCGGTGAAATTCCGACTGCAAGAACGATCGTAAGAACGATGACGAAGACTGCAATCGCACGGTACTGGCGGTTCAGATAAACCATGGCACCAAGATGAATGGCGTTGGCTATCTTCTGCATCACCTCTGTCCCTCTATCCTCCCTTTTGACTTTCAAAAAGGAAATTCCCGCAAATCCTATTGCGATAAGAGCACAGAGGGGCACGAGATAGTTGGCTTGATTAATGAGATCCATTTCAGGTGTACCTCCAATAGTTCGGAATGCCTTCCATACAAGAAGGTACGAAGAGCATAAATAGGATATGGAAATCAACTGACCTGATGAAGCCCAATAGGTACGTTCATCAGGGTCACACAGCAGGCGCGCAGAAAGCAGGTCCTCACCCGGGAAGTAATTATATTACCGTGGCTGTTGGGCTCTCTTATAGCCATTATAATCGTTACAATCAAACGGCGGAGCACAAGAAACGAGTTGGTCAATCCAAAAGAAAGTCGCAGATTGTGGGCTCCATCCTCTCCAGGTCAACAACGACCGCCTTACCCGGTGTCGGGTTGATATTCATCTGCTTCTGAAACGCCGTCTGGGACTGCCAGGCGCCAGCATTTATCCCAAGAACACCCCGGTACCGGGATATCCCTGTGATATGAATATGACCGGTATGGAGGATTTCGG
>QZAC01000203.1 GCA_003838065.1 Methanocalculus sp. MSAO_Arc2 | reverse complement strand
CTCTGGGCAAATTTGATCTCCTCGTCGTCCTCTTGTAGAATTGGAAGATGGAGGATCATTTTTCGTTCTCCCCATCCCTTCAAATGTGAACCGTTCTTCTGGCTCGGATAAGCCCCAGCCGGGCTTCAAGACATCAAGTTCTTAATCTATGCAAGATTTTATCATATCTAAAGCTAAATATAGCCTCATGAGCAATGAGAGATTTCACCGACCACCTGATAAATATTTCGAAAATATTTCTCAGGCATTACAGAGAGCTATTGATGATGGACGGATAACCGAAGGTGATTCTGATCTGATTCGTGAATATATCGCCGAAACTTCTTCCAGACTATCACCCGGACGACAGTATAAGACAGCATATACTCTAATCACTGTGCGAAAGTTCCTTCCAGAATATGCCAGGACAAAGAAGATCGATTTATTTGAAGGTATTAATCGGATGAGGTATGCCAGGAAAGACGACGGCACACCATACAAGCAAAACACCATCGCAGATTATGTGAGGTTCACAAAACGCTTTTACAAGTGGTTATCAGAGCGCGCCATTGTGGATATTCCATTAAAGGTAATTGAGGATATTAAATCACCGGCATTTGATGTAAACTCTAAGTCCGATGATTGTGTCATAACTCCTGAAGAGCTTCAAAGATTAATCAATGCCGCAAAGACGAACCGGTATAAGGCACTCATAGGGGTGATGTATGAGGCAGGGCTTCGATCTATTGAAGTTGCTTCTCTTCGATGGGATGATATACAGTTCTATGAATGGGGGGCCAA
This sequence comes from Methanocalculus sp. MSAO_Arc2, assembly GCA_003838065.1. Lineage (GTDB taxonomy): Archaea > Halobacteriota > Methanomicrobia > Methanomicrobiales > Methanocorpusculaceae > Methanocalculus. The sequence goes on along the minus strand of QZAC01000203.1, from coordinate 2,243 downwards.
ACTCAGGACAACCGGAAAGACGGGGAAACAGAGATCCGTTCCAATCATTATTTACCGCGAATATCTCGCAAAATGGAGGAGCGAGTATCCCGGCGATCCATCGGGCAATAATTACGTCTTCATAACAACCAGAGGAGATCCCCTTCAGTATCGAGGACTGGCAAAGGCAATTGAACGGTTCCGGGTTGATGCTGGTATTGAGCGGAAGATCACGCTTCACAGCTTCCGGCACTCAAGAGTGACACATTGTCTTCGATCGGGGATGCAGGAGACATTAGCCAAACGGGCATTTTGGGGCAACACAAATACAAAAATGCTTCAGACATATGAACATCTGGTCGAGCGGGATATCGATGATGCATTTGCCTCAATGGCAGGGGTTGAGATTGATGATACCATGAAGGATGTGGTTCCTGAACCCGTCATCTGCGCAGGCTGCCATATGGTGATGCCGCCCGGATCACGGTTCTGCGCGCGGTGCGGTGCAGGGCTGACACGGGAGGCAATCAAAGATGCAGAGCATGCTAAAGCAATTCTTTTGAAGAGGGTGGATGAAAATCCTGCACTGGCGTTCCATATCCTGAACACTCCCGGAGAATAAACATCTTGTTCATAAAAGTTAATTATAAATATAAATAGCGACACATACAACTGCATACCATAGTTCGATCCATGGTACCAATAGGCCGGAGCTGACCCGGAGAAATATCTGTTCGAGTTGAAAGGCGTACCTGCGCATTATGCTGGTATGAACGGCGGAAGAGTGTGGTTTCAACTCACTCTACTACCATTTGTCAGTAGCATTGGTAGTTCATCATCCCAGTCGCGTTTTTCAAGAACGCGCAGGAGATTGCCATGTCAACGATATCGATATATATGGCACCCGAACGGGTAGTCCCAAACTCCATACCGCCGGGTCCGGAGAGGACGCCTGTCAATCTGCAGGGAACCAGCCTGCAGCGTACAGCAGCACTATCGATGAATGATCCCGTGCATACACTCATCCATACCTCGGTTCACCCCTCTCCTCCCGAGGAGATGGCGGGCAAGACGGTCTACGAGTATGTCCACGCGGATCTGTACGATCATAGCTACGAGGAGGAGGTCTGATGGAGGGTACTGTTCAGGGCAACCCCCAGGCCGCCCTCCGGAATACTCCCGCCAATCCCGCCGTGGACAGGATGTTGAGGGATGTGTATGAGAACCTCGATCCCCTGTACCGGCGGATCGCAGATGCACTCATCCTCCACGGGATGCTGGAGATCGTGGATAATGATACCCTTGACGCCTCATGCGACCCGTGACAATCACTGGACTTATGCCACCCACGGGAGCCAGGAGATCGACAAGAGCGGTTTGGGGTAGCAAACTCCCCCTCTCCTACCTCCTACCCTGATTCGTGGATCACAGTGTGCAAATGGGTGCGGGGAAGTGACACCTGAGGTTTGGTGGTATCTGACACCATTGTGTACTGTGATCCGGATCACGGTCTGCACCATCCCTTCGGCGATGACGACGTACCATAAACTATCTCCATCACCATTATGCTCTGGCAGATGTCAATTGATGTGAGAATGGGAGACGAAGACGATCAACACTATGGCTCATTGAAGATAGAAAACATCGTGGCTTCCGGGGGTGTTGCTGATTCCATCAATCTTCTGGCTGTAGCAGAGCAAATTGAGTGGTGTGAACTCAACACGAAGCGCTTTCCTGGTGCAATTTACCGGATCCCCGACCCAAAGATGGTCGCACTCATCTTCTCATCCGGCAAAGTCGTCATAACCGGTGCAAAAACCAGAAGAGATCTTGACCGGGGACTTGAACTGATACGAAACTCGCTCAATGATGCTGGTGTGATGATTCATCCGGAGCATGATGTCAGAATCAACAACATGGTCTGTTCCTATGATATGGGACAATCAATCAACCTCACGAAGATCATCCTCACCCTCCAGCTTGAAAATATCGAGTATGAACCGGAACAGTTCCCGGGTCTTGTCTACCGGATTGCAGATCCAAAGATCGTTGCTCTCCTCTTCTCATCCGGCAAAGTCGTCCTGACCGGTGGAAAGAACCTGCAGGATGTGAAATCCGGTATTGACGTCATAAAAAAGCTCCTCGCGGATGTCCTCTGAATACCTGTTTTCATCAGCAGCGGTAGGTGGAGATGCGATGTGACGATATGTGGTGACGTCGTGTGCGGGGGGCTTGGAGAGATGCCTGTCCTATCGTGCTACTCT
>QZAC01000202.1 GCA_003838065.1 Methanocalculus sp. MSAO_Arc2 | reverse complement strand
TCGAATTTCTGCACTGATCTTCCCATCAAAGTACTCCAGAATATCGAGGTTATCCATCCGCTCGGGAGTTGCAGTCAGACCAAGGAGGATCTGTGGCATGTAATAGGTGAGAAGCTTCTGGTACGAGGGGGCTGCAGCATGGTGGAATTCATCCACGATGATCATATCATAGTACTCAGGGGTAGTAATAGCAGGGAGATCCGCACTATTCAGGCTCTGAATAGAGATGAAGAGGTGATCAATTTGTGATGGTTTATGACCTCCGACCATAAGATCACCAAAATTTGGATCTCGTAAGATCCCCCGGAAAACAGACAGGCTCTGCTTGAGGATCTCTTCCCGGTGTGCAACAAAAAGGAGGCGTGGATATTGTCCTGGTCGAGCGATTAGACTCTTGTAATCAAAAGCGGAAATGACTGTCTTCCCTGTCCCGGTAGCGGCAACAACCAGATTTCGATAATTGTTATGGATTTGTCGTTCTGCCTGAAGTTTTTCAAGTATCTCTTTCTGAAAATAGTAGGGCTGGATATCAAATACCGGCAACAGATCATTACATTTTGGCCTTTCTTTGGAAAGTGCCCGTCTCAATCGATCCTGATCTTCATGCCGATACACGATAAATTCTGGATTATCCCAGTACGAGTCAAATGTGGCCTCAATCTTCCGTATGATATCAGGAGAATCCTGTTCAGTTACTTTGACATTCCATTCAAGGCCGCTCGTCATTGCGGGGTTTGAGATGTTGGCAGATCCAATATAGGCAGTTGAAAAGCCGGTATTTCTGTGGAAGAGATATGTCTTCGCATGGAGACGAGTCCGATCGGTATCATAGGAGATCTTCACTTCTGTATTTGGGAGGCTTGTGAGTTCTTCGATGGCTTTGAGATCGGTTGCTCCGGTATACGAGGTTGTGATAATCCTGAGTTTATTCCCCCGGCTCACAAAGTCTCTCAGATCATCGATGATTAACCGGATTCCGCTCCATTTGATAAATGAGATGAGGAGATCAATCCTGTCAGATGACTGGATCTCGTGTTTGAATTCGCTTGCCAGACTTGGCTCATTTGGCGACCCGGTGAAGAGACTGGTCTGTGCTATTGAAGTTCGTGGTCGGTGAACCCTCCGATCTCCGATCCGAGATATTGGCCCGGTATGATCTTCTCTATGTTCTCTCTCCTGTATCGCAAGGAGGAGTTCAGCATCTCGTGTTATTCTGCAGAGTTCGCCATCCGGATAATTCAGCTGAGATGAAACAAGCTGGATTATCTCATTGCAGATGAGTATTTGCTTATCGAGAGACGTATGTTTCTCTTCAGCTATCCGGAGCATCTTCAGGATTAATGTATGAAGGTACCGGGAGAGGACCATCTGCGGATCATATTTTTCGAGTTTTCCCTTTTGGATATCAATCCTCTCTCTATCGAGGAGAT
>QZAC01000201.1 GCA_003838065.1 Methanocalculus sp. MSAO_Arc2 | reverse complement strand
TCGCAGGCATCAAGTGCGTTGTCTATTGCTTCTTTGATGGTTGTGATAATCCCGCGGGTCGGAGAGTCGAACCCGAGGAGATGCTTGTTCTTCTCAAAGAACTCTGCGACACTGATACTCTTCTGTTGTTTTGCAAGTTCACGAGCGAGCTCCAACGCCAACCACCCCGGCGACAGCCTCCTCGATTGTCACCATCTGCTGATCTCCCGAAGACAGATCCCGAAGCGTCACCATCCCGGCTTCGGCCTCACGGCCGCCGATCACAGCCACGTAATCAGCCTGTTTTGCCGCCTGCGAGAGCTGTGAGGAAAGGCTCTTTCCCATCAGATCAGAAATCGTCCGGATTCCTGCTTTCCGGAATGCAGCAGCCACGCTGATGCCAGAGATCCGGCCTTCCGGTGTAGCAACGACTGCAACAGTTACAGGTCTCTTCACCACCTCCTCCCCCCGGGCGACCATCACGCGGTCAAAGCCGATGGCAAATCCAGAGGAGGGGGTGTCATCCCCGCCGAAGAGGTGGGCGAGCCGGAATGCACCTCCGCCCATGATCTGGTTCTCTGCTCCCAGGTTCTCTGCATATGCCTCGAAGACGCAACCTGTATAGTAGTCCAGGCCCCGGGCGATCCCGAAGTTCTGCACATATGGTATCCCATGGGTATCCAGTAGTGCAAACATCTCCCTGATCCGCTCCTCTTCAGGGATGGATCCGGTGATCGCAAAGGCATCATCGAGAGTCTTTGACTCGATCAGGCCTGTAAGGGACTGTACCAGGTCAGGATCGAGGAAGAGATCATCGAGTGACCCATAATCACGTTTGTCAAGGCAGCCCCTCACCTGCTTTGAAAGATCGATTGGGAGATCACTGATCAGGCTTTTCATCATGGCAAGATCGCCCACATGCAGTTCAAAGGAAACTCCGGATGACGTCAGAAGATCGTGGCCGACTGCTATCACTTCTGCATCTGCATATGCAGAATCAGCACCTATCAGTTCAATCCCGAATTGCCAGAACTGACGGTATCTTCCCTTCTGTGGCCGTTCATACCGGAAGCAATCGCCAAAGTAAAACCATCGGATCGGTTTGTTCAGCACTTTTGCTTCGTTCACATACATTCTGAGGACCGGAGCTGTCAATTCTGGCCGGAGTGCTATATCGCGTCCTCCCTTATCCTGGAAGGCATACATCTCCTCGATGATCCCTTCCCCTGAGCGAAGGGT
>QZAC01000200.1 GCA_003838065.1 Methanocalculus sp. MSAO_Arc2 | reverse complement strand
TTTCCACCTGATAAAAATATCATACGGCTTCTCACCCTCAAGTATCTTCTCAAGCCGTCCTTTCAGGTCGAGGGCGGCAACCAGCCGCTCTTCTGCACCGGGGGTGGCAGCGGCGACTTCTGATCTCTGCTGGGTGATCCAGCCGCCGAGGTAGGTGTAGATGAGCCGCTCAAGGTTGCGCCGATCCAGTTTATGATAGTTGAGGAGGACCGAAAACCCGTCCGCCCTCCCGTCCCAGAGCTGCCAGATGAATGGTCGGTGGTGGAAGAGCTGGGAGTGCGATGCGAAGAACTCGTCCCTCAGGAATCCTTCAAGATCGCCTCTCAGCCGTCCGTCATTCTTTGTATAGCCGGCTGCCCGGAGGAGCTCGTTCTCCACATCCGGCGACCAGGCAGTCCCGTATGCGGCGGCAAGCAACGCCCGCAGCCGATCCACGAGCCGCCCTTCGCCCCGGAGCGAGGGGATACCGGCGATGCCGTCATCATCGGCGAACGGAAGCAGGGCATCGCACCGCTGCACCCATTCCCGTGCCTCTGCCGCAAGCTCCATCCCGGAATCGGTCTCGGCAGGCCAGCGGTACCCGAGGAGGCGGGCGATGGCGACATGAAGGACGGTGCCATCTGTCCTGATCGGCCCGTGGGCGAGCTGTTTCGTCTCCTCATCCCAGATGACCGAGCCGCAGGGGTGGCCGTGGAAGAGCCACTGGGTGGGATCGTCTGAATAGGGGTCAGGGAGGCCGTGGGGGTACTGCTCCTCGGCGACTTTCGTCCAGTGGTCGAGGTCGAAGGGGATATTTTCGAAAGTTGCTTCAGAGACACTTAATTTTTGATTTAATCTTCTTACTTGAGTTATGAAATTTTGAGATGAACAATATGTCCAAAGGGAATATAAATCATTATTATTTTTTGGTATAATACAAGCACAGTTTCTGTCCCAGCTCTCACCAATGCTCAATGAAGCCGGGATGTTTCTCATTCTGGAAATTGAGACTCCTTGCTTCCCCCAATATTTAATATTTCGAATACTCGCCCCTGGACATTGTGATAGAGCGCCTTTTCCATCTTCAAAAAAGAGAATATGCTCTCTTCCGCTATACTCCATTGTTTGAGTTGCACTATTTAATTGACGAATCCATCCTTTTAGTAATGAGTCCATTTCCCAGAATTTGAAACGAAATCTCTGAGAATCACCGCTATCAATTCCTGCAAGACTTTTTGCATAAATCGCAAGAGGTTCACCAGATTCATTTTGGTCAACACCTATAATATAATCCGGATTCTCCAGCTGCCGCCCCTGCTCCACACACGTCATCTCCGCATCCAGTAGAGAGCGGGCCTTTCCCGTTGCATCTCGTTCCTCAGATACATCGAGCCCGCAGAGCAGGTGCCCTTCTGGCGCCCGTGTGTGGCTGATACCCAGGAGAATGGTAAATGCACCTGCAGCAGCTGAACTATGAAAACCCCCTTCTCCAAGCCTCGCCACCAGTTCCCACTGCTCCTGCTTCAACAATCGTTCCCGGAGCTTCATATACGACTTTAAGAAGAGCCAGTTCTGTGGCATGACAGCACTGACCGTACCTCCTGTTCGACAGAACGCAAGGCACCGATCAAGAAAAACCGTTGCGAT
>QZAC01000199.1 GCA_003838065.1 Methanocalculus sp. MSAO_Arc2 | reverse complement strand
TACCCTCAATGATTTTTCACCGGTTACCCTTGAAGAGGGAACTATCATTGAAGACTATCTGAGACGCTACCCGCAGGAGCATAGTGATAATACCCTCATCAATATGCTCTGCTGGAACCATTATGCACACTATCATTATGCAGTTCACCATGGTTGCCTGCTCATCATGACGATTATTGATGGGGAGCGGACATTTCGCTTTCCTATCGGAAAACAGAATGATTTGGTCTTAGCCGATCTCTTCTTTCTTGCATGCCAGGCTGGAGGGGAGATACCAGTACAGATGCTGAATAAGCCAGATTGCAAATGGGCATCCCGCATATACCCGGATATCCCCATATATGAAGACCGTGATTTTGCAGACTATGTCTATATGGCACATGACCTGGCTGCTCTCCCTGGAAAGAAGTACCTGACGATCAGGGGGGAGATCAATGCATTCAGACGATCGACAGACTATCGGGTTGTCGATATTCGACCCGGAGATATCGGAGAAATCCGGGAATTTCTTGAACAATGGTGTGAGTGGAAGCATTGTGACGAGGTCCCTATCCTCGCCTATGAACGGGATGCTGTCTTTTATGCGGTTGATCATTTTGCACAACTCAACTGCAGGGGGAATATGATCAGAACAGAGAACGGGATCGGGGCCATTGCACTCTGGGGCGCACTCAATTCCGACACAATTGTTGTCCATTTTGAAAAGGCCCTCCCGGGTTTTCCTGGCATCTACAAGGCAATCAATAAGAGCACCGCAGAGGCTGTCCAGGCACAGTACCGGTATATCAACCGGGAATCAGATATGGGATCTCCCGGCCTTCGTGAGGCAAAATCCCGGTATCACCCGCACCATATGGCCCCGGTCTGGTATATGAAACGATCTGATATTGTGGCAGCTATCCAATAGGGATCACGAGGAGGAGAGGATCGTGAGGATTGAGTGTTCGTGGGGGAGGAGAGGGTCATGGGGATTTGGTGCTCGTGAGGGAGGAGAGGGTCGTTGGGATTGAGTGTTCGTGAGGATTAAAAAATAAAAAGGACCCACCCTCGGGCTCTCACTTTTTGCAGAGGTCAAAAATCATATGCATGGTTTCTGGAACAATGGATGGTTTGACCGACTCGAGCCAGAGGTAAAAACCGACCCTTCCCGGGGTATGGCGCTCATATTTGAACCCGCCGCTCTTTTCAGGCACCATCTTG
>QZAC01000198.1 GCA_003838065.1 Methanocalculus sp. MSAO_Arc2 | reverse complement strand
TGTATGAACCAGCGTCAAGACCGATTCCGCTTGTGGACCATTTCCTCTCATAGGTGTCGTCTGTGCGGACCGGTGTTGGTCTAAATGTTCCCGGCGCTGCCTCATTAACTGCTACCATCGGTGTGAGTAACTGTCCACCCTCACGCGGGAGGTTTGGTCCGTTGATGAAGAAGTATGTAGTGTCTGAATCAGTATTTGTCCCCGAGAAAATGACATCTTCTCCGATGTAATAGGTCCTGTCACCAGATGCTTCAATGGTAATTTTGCCAGAGAGGCTACTTGAGAGGATCACCGTCCTGCTCCTTTCAGTTTCCTCAACAAATACTGTCCTGCTCTGATACCCTGATTTTGATATCTTGAGGTTGAAACCATCTATTCCTCCATGAGAATGCTTGAATATTCCGGATCCATCTGTCCGTCCTACATGACTTCCATCAACATAAACATCAGCACCGGGGAGGGGATTGCCGAAGGTATCCTCGACCTTTACGCTGAGCGTAACTATTGCCTGCGCCGGTCCCGCAAGTGCCAGGAGGATGATAAGCAGGGGTATGAGCCAGAGAGTACGCATACACTTTACTATTATTTTCTACCCTATTAGTGCATCGTTTATCGCCAGTGATCTCCGGGTAGGCCGTTCGATCAGCATCCCCTCAACAGAGGCCGGCATCAGGCGTCTACCTTTCTCAAGTGCCTTCTGGAGGCGTCAGCTTCGGTCGACATGGATGGTAAAGATAGGGTCACCCTTCTTGACATGCCTTCCCTGTTTATTATGGAAAATGGTGCCTACACTAATTTGATCAGATACGGTCGTCAAACACAACATTTACATCCGACGCTTTTTTGCAGTGACCCGGCGTACCCTTACCACTCTTGAACGCGGGTGGTCCCATTAAAGTCCGCCCTGATCGCATCGTTGCCCTTATCGGGCGGATACTTGACCTGAATAATAAGGTGGGCGGGGTGTGGGAAGCACATGCCCGTGAGCTTCTGTCGCGGCAGATCCAGGTAATAGATGCAGAAATCGATAAAGAGGTGTATGAGCTCTACGGGCTCACTGAAGAAGAGATCAGGATAGTGGAGGAGGTGGTGGGGCAAGATAGATGCAGTGGATAGATTGTAAATCTGGATCATGCTATATTCACCTCGTATTACATCGGAAGATCAAGAAAAAATTGTGAAAGTCTGATATTTGCACACCATTGTTCATTGAGGTAAAGGCTGAGTTCATTATTAGCACATCTCTATTCATGGATTTGGGGATCATCTGAAGATGTAGCGAGGATGAGTCTTTGTTATATCTTGGAAAGTTCCTTATCAGCACGAAAGGTATGCTCAAATTATCTCTCGACAGTAGCAGGAGTTGAACCATTCCCTGATCTGTTCTTCAATACTCAGGTTGTTGGAGAGGGATGACGAGGTCATAAAATCCTATGACCGGGCGATTGAGATCAACCCGGAGAATGCCGAAGCGTGGGACAGCAGTGGCTGGGCGCTTGGCACCCTTAGCCGGTATGACTACTTTTCGAAAAAATAACTGGTCTCGAAGAGCGGATTGCTGAACTTGAACGGCAACTCAATAGCAACTCAATATGAACAGTCAGAAGGGCCACCTCAACCGGAAAACCATCTTCAAAGTGGCGATTTAAAGCCAAAACTCCCCCTTCCCTATGGTATAAGACCCTTCACGAAAACCCCTCCTTGTGTTGAATGTGTATAGATATGATAAGATGGGTAGCAGGGAAAGGATAGGAACGTTGCTGAAATGGTATTACAAAAACCGATGTTTCTATCCCAAAGGTGTATCTCGCCGTTGATATTCGTTGATTCGTTTATGCTACGACAAAAGTAACGATGCGTAAACAGGGGATGCAATTCATTTTTGAATAAAAAAAAATCAGCGTGCCGGGATCTTCTTCATGGGGTGCAGATTTCAGAGGGGATTTGGTTGGTGTCTTCTTCATGCCCATTGCCCCATTGCTTATTGCCGGGAAAGTAGGAAGACCTGGAAAAAACAAAGACTGTCAGATTGACAGTCATCGTAGGTTAATGTGCATTAATCTTTTTGCGAATTTTGCGCGCATAAAAATCATCACCATGTGATATGTGAGGAAGACTGATAAGATCGGAGGAACAATACGCACTTTGAAACATCAACCATGCACACCAATCCTGTGTTTCCATCCCGTGTTTCCGGAAACGCAACATGCATATCAACAATTCAGCAGGTGATGAAGACCCTCCTACACGTGTACACACATCAACCGCATTACACAAATCACCGCAGACAATCATGAAAGATAATCATGAAAGACAAACTCCCTTCGGTCCATACAAAGCATATGGAACGAGGGACGTTTCCCCCAAAAACCTACGTAGGGGGTTTTGGAGTGCCCCAGCTAACTAAAAAGACTGAAAAAATGCCTTCACATCATCCGTATGGCGAAGCTTTAGACGTGCCCCTTATGGTTTCATCGTGTTGTATATGTGACGGTCTTAAATCGATGATATGGTGATGAATAACGGTGGATGCAGTGGAAATAAAGGTCGGATCCCGATCTCTGATCAGAGGCCCTAATATGAGAAAAGCACGTAAAAGAGAGATTTTTGAATTATCTTAAAATAAAAATAAAGCCAAAATGGACTTAGAATTTCGGTGGGCATTTGTAAATTAGGCCGGAATGCCCCATATCAGCATCTCGTTCTATTTTATAAATGTCTCGCCATATAGATCCTGTTTTAATGTGATTGAAAGAAGGGAGATTATGGGGGCAGAACTGTTATTATAAAACCTGACCTTGTAGA
>QZAC01000197.1 GCA_003838065.1 Methanocalculus sp. MSAO_Arc2 | reverse complement strand
TATTTCATTCTGTAAATAAAAAAGGAAGTGACCGGTATTGGGCCTCAAATGTTCTGACAATGGATTATAATGACAGGAAAAACCTCCAGGCAATTTGTTGGTCAATTGAAAACTATCATCGCGCCCTGAAAGAACTGTGTTGCGTTGAAGATTGTAAAGTCCGAAAAGCAGCGGGCCAGAGAAATCATATTAATTGCTCAATTCGAGCGTATATCCGATTAGAAGCCGTGAATCAACAACAGGATATCACGATCTATCGGGCAAAATGGGATATTCAGTCTAATGCTATAGCAGAGTATCTGAAGGACCCAAAGTATGCGCTCTAAATTTTTTTCGGAGGGTCATGCGTAAGTCCTAATATATAAAGTATTTTAGTTTCTCATATTCGGGAATACTACATTCATCTCCATCATTATTTCTCCCAGATTCGCACATCCTTTCCAAGATTCAAGAGCCCCATGAAAAGATAGAATTGATTCAACACAAAAGCCGAGAAAATGTTGGTTTTAAAGGTAAAATGGCTGATAACAAAAATTCCAGCGATTCCAATAAAAACGATTGGATATGAAATGATACATCCCAGCATAAAAAATGCACATCCGATAAAGAAGAGGAGAGGGGTGACAACATACATCATTATCCGAAGAGGGTAAAAAAACCTTGAAAACGGTCTTTTTGTTCCGAGGAGATTGATATTTGCGATTGTTGCCTCGATTAAACGGGTTGCCCGCCGAATTTTCTGCCGGTATTGTTTGGTAAAATTTTCAGGAATCTCTTCATATACAACAGCCTTCGGTTCATACACGGAACGATAACCCCGGCGAATTGCTTCAAATGCAGTATTGGCATCATCTGCACCTCGCTGATCATTGATACTGGCGATAATATCCTTCTTAAAGCCAACTATGGGACCATTAAAGTTATATGTTGAGTCAACACTGCTCTCCCAGGAGCACATCCTACCATAATAATTTCTATATGCTGATTCAACCTGAGCAGTGCGGCTTGACGCCCCGACTACCGGATACTGTTCACCTGAAACAGCAGCAATTGTATCATCAGATATTAACCGCTCAATAAGATATACAAGTGCATTTTCTTCAAAATATTTATTCGCATCAGTTGTCACAATTATCGGATAATTCGCTTCTGCAATCGCCATATTGTATGATCGGTTAGTTCCAAGCCGCTCAGTATTGCGTATAGCACGGTAGCG
>QZAC01000196.1 GCA_003838065.1 Methanocalculus sp. MSAO_Arc2 | reverse complement strand
TCCAATTCGGTTCCCGGGGTAAGATCACCCGTTGGAATTCCTTCGACATTGATTACCGTGAGTGCTGATGCGGAAATCGCACAGATTGCACAACAGGCAAGCATTATCAGCAGAAACTGTCTCTTCATAAATCTTCCCTCATTCAAAAAGCGGATCGATTGCATCTTCGAACATTGTTGATTGCCGGTCTTTGGATTTGATAACATCCTGTTTTGTCTCTTTTGCCACTTCAAGGAGTTCGCTGATTCTCGGTGCGTGACCGATGGTTGCAAGGACAACCACAGCGGCGATGTACATCGACTCAAGCGGGTAATCGCCACCCCTCACCTCCACTCCGGAAATATTTTCTTCGACCCATGATTTAGATTTTTCCACACCTTTTCTATCCATCTCCTCAGGAGGCCCTGCAATAAGCACAAGGGCACGTTCTGCCGTTGTATAGTCACATGGAAGTGTCAGCCGCCCAAGCATCGCTCTTCTGACAAGGCCGATGATCTTAGCGGATTTATCTTCACCAGTCAGCGTGGTTTCCGGTTCCATCCTTTTTTTCAGGGTGGCGAAGATGCCTTTCTTCTTCTGGGTTTTTGTCACCACATCAGAAATTGCGTATCCTATGGTAGAGATACCGCCTCCCCGCAGGGTATTGATGATTTCTGACGAGTCGATGACCATCTCTCCAACACCCAGTTTTCCAACCTCACCTGCCCGGAAGAGGACTGAAAACCTTCGGACAAGCTCTTCGTTGAGCCGTTCATATGCACTTTTAACACTCTCACCCTCGTTCTTCCATGCACTGTTGTCGAAGATGAAGGTGTTGTCGGCTTCGTTGACGAGTGTGGCAAGACTGCGGGCGGCATTGTATGAGTACAATCTCCCCTCTTCAGGTGCAGGCAGCATCCCGAGTGCATAGACTGGCTCCCGGTAGATACGCTTTAGATGCCTGCAGAGAACAGGAGTCCCACCAGAGCCGGTTCCCCCGCCAAGACCGGCAATAACGACAAATGCGTCAACATCATGTGTCCC
>QZAC01000021.1 GCA_003838065.1 Methanocalculus sp. MSAO_Arc2 | reverse complement strand
TGTTCAACCTCCCGGAATGCTGCAAGGGTGAAGATACCGGTCTGGAAATGGTCACGGATCCGCGCATTGTTCAGGCGGAGTTCATCCTCGATCGGCAGGCTCGGGAACCGCTTCAGCACTTCCCGGGCAAAAAATCCGGCAGAACGATCGATCGCCATTGACTTTTCAGCTGACGGATACACCTTGACGTTGCTTGTCCCGGAGGTGGGCGATCCACCTTTGAGGATGAAACCGTCAACCACAGGGAGGCTGTCCAGGAACTGCTGGGTGAACCTTGTCATATCACTGGTCACATCCCGGCCGGTCGCGGGCTGGATGAGGTGGTCAACCCCGTCAATCCGGACGATTCTTACTGTTGCCCGTGGGATACCCAGGCCAATCTCAACCTCGGGACAGACGGGAATAAAGTCAGCAAAGGCTTTCAGGTGGTCCACTGCAGGGGATGGTATCTTCGAGCCGTCATACCTGCAGGGATCAAACTCGATGCACCTGCTGACGACCACGCGGGGTCGAGGAAAATGCCGATCCATAGATCATCGCTCACATCTCTGTTGCTCTGTAAACGTTATGAATTCTCCTCTCGTCTGATTAGTATTAATACTCTCAATGGAATAGTATGAAGGAGAGGAATCATGGTATGCAGGATCCGATAAAAATTCCCAAAATGTCAAAAGCGGAGTACGACTCCCTCATTGAACGCCAGCACGTATCACGAATTGCTTTTGCTGCAGCGGAATATCCCTACATCGCGCCCTTCATGTACGTGTTTGATGGAAAATACCTCTACTTCCTTTCCACAAAGTATGGCAGGAAAATTGAGTATTTCAAAAATAACCCCAGGGTCTCGGTCGAGATCGAGGAATATGCACCCGACCTTTCTGCTTTCACGTTTGTGAGCCTCCAGGGCTTTTTAGAGGAGGTCCAGGACCTCTCTCAGAAGAAGAAAGTGCGCAAACTCTTTGTGGGTATGATGAAGGACAGGGGGCTCTCATCCCGTGTATTGACTGCCTTGGGGCATTCCCCCAGTGAGCCGATCGAAGCCCTTGAAAAGGAAGAACGTTCAATGGTATGGAAACTGGTCGGGGTTAAGGATATTGTAGCGCTGAAAAATGGGTAAACCCATCCATGGAAAACCCCTTTCAGTATCCAATAGCCCAATAAAGGTTGTGTTCTGTTCGTGATCGGAACCAAACCGGATCAGACCGTCCTTTGAGGTTTGGAAAAGGAATCAAAAGAATTGGAAATTATCATACATGATTGAGGTATTGATTGCCAGTTCCTTCAGGCAGCATGTTGATCAGAGGGGATATCACATTCACAGAGAGAGTTATGGGCCAGATCCGTATTGTTACCGATGAACATTATACAGGGGAGGGAATAAGTCAGGGCCTGGCACGTGGACTTCTGGTGTACTACCAGGACTGCAATCTCACCGGCGAAGGCATGGGGATCGGAAGTATTGCGCTGAGGGATATCCACTACACATATTTTTCACGGTCATGGACTGATGCTGTTGATGGGGAAATTCTCATCCGTACCTTTTTCATCGATACAAGGATGAGCTGGAGCATACAGGAAAAGCAGGTATTCCTGCTTACGAGACTGATTGAATATGCAACAAGGATTTATATGCGGCTGCCCCGTGCCCAAAAGATCCTGATGATACCGGTATTCCCCTTGCGCACACTCCTTGGCATACATCCGGTCTTCGAAACCATATCTCCTCTTGGTAAAGTACGTTGTACTTACAAGGTGAATGGAAATGACATTGAGGTTGAGGTCTGCATGGAAGACCCGCTGAAAGAACATGAAATTCTTTTCCTGTTGAATGAGCTGAGTGCCAGATGGTTTACTGATGGATGTGAAAAAGGACGACAGACATATCAGATTCCAGCATGGGAGAGAATCAGCTCGGTAAACCTGCCGGTTTCACTGTTTGATCCCGTTCATAGGATCCGGTTTTTCTTGAATCACCCATCAGTTCCTGACTATATTCCCTTCTCCGTGTATCGAGGCAGAGAGCACACTGAAGATCTCTGCTGGGCAGGTTTCTGTATTCAGCTTGGTCCATCAGATACGAAACAGATTCTCCCCAAAGTCGGGTACAGGATTAGTTTTTCAGAGGAGAAGTGTTCGTCAACGATCACCACCTGAAGGAAGTGGCTTGAAATGCAAATAATAACACACGCATTTCATTGTAATGC
>QZAC01000195.1 GCA_003838065.1 Methanocalculus sp. MSAO_Arc2 | reverse complement strand
TCATCTCGGCCGGAGCCGATGGTGCAGCAGTAATCTCGGCAGTGGTTGGAAAAAAAGATGTTACATCTGCTGCAGCAGATCTCAGGCAGCTGATCCTCACCGCCAGAAACATGAAAAAACCTGACATTTGATGCTACAAAGAATATGAGGCCTCTCCTGTTGTCGGATATCATCCGTCTCACTGTACATTAGAGAAACGGAGCCTGATCTCATCAGGATCCAGATGGCGTGCCGCCATAAGAGCAGATATCACTGCATCAGAGAAGGCAAGGGCAACCATTTCAAAAGCAGATCCACGACCGATCGGAACCGAGACCGATCGGTACAGGCCGGTTATCTGCCGAACTTCATACTCCAGGGGGATGTCACGGTGATCACCTGATGACTCCCCGAGATCAATGATAAGATCAACCAGTTTTCCTGCGCGTGAACCCGGGTTGGCAGTGATAAGGCAGGTCCATCCACCGAGTTCACGCACCATTTCACAGGCATTCACGACCGAATTCGTTTCCCCTGAACCTGAAAATACAACAAGCATGTCTGCAGATTCAATCGCCGGGGTGATCGTTTCGCCGATAACATAACATGAAAAGCCAAGGTGCATCAGCCGCATCGCAAATGCCTTTGCAACAAGCCCGGATCTTCCGGCACCGGCGACATAGATCCTCCTGTCAGAGAGGAACTCGGAGATCAGTATCCCTGCCCTCTCCTGATCAAGGTTCTCAGCAACACGAATGATCATCTCTGCCGTATTGAACATATATCCAGGCAACTCATCATTCTCATTGTTCATGAATGATCAGAACTGGATCATTATGGTGTAATAGCATATCGGTTAGCCAAAGATGTGATCAACCCCAAGGAAGATCAGCACCACCACCAGCACCGGGGGAATCACATACCTGCACACCCAGAGGATAAAACGTGGGATCGGACCTTTCAACCCACCTTTCTCCCTGAGGAGGGCTGGATCAAGCACCCATCCGAATGCAACTGCCATCAGGAGTGCGGTGAAAGGCAGGCCAAACGATCCCACGGTCTCATCAAGGACATCCAGAACAGGAATACCTGAGACCGTGAGATCCAGGGCAGAGTAGCTGAGAGCAGATGGGAGGCCGACTGCGATCACTCCGCCTGTCAGGGCAGCACTCGCTTTCTTCCTGGAGATACCTTTCCGTGCAACCAGCGATGAAAGCGGCATCTCCATCATCGAGACTGTCGCTGAAAGTGCAGAGAAGAAGAGGAGGAGGAAGAAAAGCGCACCTATCCATGCTCCAAAGGGAATCATCGAAAAAGCCTCGGGAAGGGTAGTGAAAACGAGTTCTGCCCCCATCCCGGGAGATAACCCGAATGTAAAGACGATCGGAAAGATGATCAAACCGGATATAATCGCAACTGAGATATCGGCACATGTGATATATACCGCAGAACGGGCAATCGGAACCGAACGCCTCAAATACGATCCATAGGTGAGGAGAATGCCTGTTCCAACCGAGAGTGAGAAGAATGACTGCCCAAATGCAGCCCCCCAGAGAGCAGGATCGCTCAGCACCGAAAAGTCTGGTGTCAGAAAGAAGGCGATCCCTTCTCCGAACCCTGGAAGCGTGATAGCATAGAGAGCCAGGGCAATGAGGATGACAAAACTTGCCGGAATAAGTGTAACAGTTACTCTCTCTATTCCCTTCTGTATACCAAGAGCAACAACCCCTCCTGTAAGCAGGGCTGCTGTGATGAAGAAGAGTACCGGTAGATATCCGGCTGTGAAGTGCGCAAAGTCACCTGCTGTTCCTATGAATGAATACAATACAAATGCAAGCGTCCAGCCGGTAATAACAAGGTAATAGCTGAGCACAACAAAACCGATTGCAATCATCACCCAGCCAATCCTTGAGAAGGCACGATGGACCTTCTCAAAAGCCGACACAACATCTGCTGCAAGCGCACGGCCGGCCTTGATCTCGATGACCATCAGGGGAAATGCAATCAGCACCACGGCGAGCAGAAAAGGGATGAGATACGCACCGCCACCGTTCTGCCCGACAACTGTTGAAAAACGCCATATATTTCCGATACCAACAGCTGCGCCGATGGATGCAAGGATAAAACCGATATTGGAAGACCACTTTTCACCTGAACCTGGATCCTCTTTGATGGGCATGTAGAGTGGTGGGTTTGATCCCAACCCCTTTTAGTAGTTACTGGTATTCTATCGGCTGTGACTGCCGGGGGAGTCCGCCTTTAAAATGCTGTTGTATCCTGGAATAATAATCTTTCAGGCGTTCGTTCATGGTCGGGTGGATCTTCTCAATGGCGGCATCAAAATGGTGCATATCAACAGCTGATACTCCTTCACGCATTGCGAGCATTCCAGCCTCGCGGCAGAGCCCTTCGAGATCAGACCCGACAAATCCGGGTGTTCGCTCTGCAACCGTTCGGACGAGTGTATCGCGGATTGGATCCGGGTACCGCTGATCAAACCGGGCAACCAGTTCATGAATAAGCCGTCTGATCTCGCTTTTCTTCAGCTGATTCCCTGCATTCTTTGGCATGCCGGATGCAGCTTCCTGTATCGCATCTATTGTGATCTCAGAACCTGATCCAATAGTATCAAATATCCTCTCTATGCATCCATAATCATATTCAGAGAGGATATCAACGAAATCTTCGATAACGCCTCCTGCAACCGGCATACTCCGCATATGAATCCTGAGAATCATCTCGCGATCATGTTCATCAGGCTCTCCGATATAGACGAGCCGATCAAACCTTCCAGGACGGAGAAGAGCAGGATCCACAATATCTGGCCTGTTGGTCGCCCCCATCACAATAACATCGCGGATCTCCTCAATTCCATCGATCTCGGTGAGGATCTGATTTAGCACACTCTCGATAGTATGGGAAGAGCCACCAGATCCACCCCGCACCGGTGTGAGCGCATCCATCTCATCAAAGAGAATGATCGATGGCGCAACCTGACGGGCCTTTTTAAAGATCTCACGGACAGCCCGTTCACTCTCACCCACCCATTTGGAGAGGAGCTGGGGTCCTTTGATTGGAATGAAGTTCGCCCCTGATTCTGTGGCGACTGCTTTTGCAATCAGGGTCTTGCCCGTTCCTGGCGGTCCATACAGGAGAACCCCTTTTGGGGATCTGATCCCGAGCTCTTCAAACTTCTCCCGGTTGGTGAGTGGCAACTCGACGGCTTCCCTGATCTCCTGGCGTGCTGATCCAAGACCACCAACATCTGACCAGCGGACGTTAGTTCCTTCAAGCATAACTTCACGCATTGCTGACGGAAAGACTTCACGTTGCGCTTCGCGGAAATCATCTGATTTGACCCGAAGCTCATCCAGCACCTCCTGCGGGATTGAATCCTGGTCCAGATCAATCTCCGGAATATATCTCCTGAGTGCCCTGATCGCTGCTTCCCTTGCAAGAGC
This sequence comes from Methanocalculus sp. MSAO_Arc2, assembly GCA_003838065.1. GTDB lineage: Archaea > Halobacteriota > Methanomicrobia > Methanomicrobiales > Methanocorpusculaceae > Methanocalculus. The sequence goes on along the minus strand of QZAC01000195.1, from coordinate 35,696 downwards.
AGCAAGATCTGCTCCGACAAAACCATGGGTCTGTTCTGCGATCAGATCGATTCTGACACTCTCGTCGATAGGCATCCCGCGTGTATGAATATTCAGAATCTCCTGCCGATCGACCTTTGGTGGCACTCCTATCTCAATCTCGCGATCGAACCTGCCGGGGCGGCGGAGGGCAGGATCGATCGCGTCAAGTCTATTTGTCGCCCCTATCACAACTACCTCTCCACGTTCTTCAAGTCCGTCCATCATGGTGAGGAGCTGTGCAACAACCCGTCGCTCAACTTCTCCGGTTACATCCTCGCGTTTTGGGGCAATAGAATCGAGTTCGTCGATGAAGATGATCGATGGTGCATTCTCATTTGCCTCCTCAAAAACCTCACGGAGCCGTTGTTCAGACTCGCCATAATACTTTGATATCACTTCAGGTCCGGCAATCGAGATGAAATTAGCACCTGATTCGTTAGCAACTGCCCGTGCGATCAGGGTTTTGCCTGTACCGGGTGGACCGTACAGAAGTACACCTTTCGGTGGCTCGATTCCAAGGGTCTTGAAGAGTTCGGGATGGCGTATGGGCAGTTCAATGGTCTCACGAAGCCGCTGTAACTCATCTTTTAAGCCCCCAATATCCTCATAGCTGATCCGCTTCAGCCCCTCAAAACCCGGAGCGGGCTTATCAGATATCGTGATGGTAGTATTTCTGGTGATGATGACTGCATCTTCAGGATAGAGAGCGATTACTTTAAACTCAACAAGCTGTGGAATCATCATCGCACGAATGGGGACCACATCGCCGATTGAAACAGGATAGTTAACAAGTCCCTGGGCTGCATGTTCCAGATGAATCGTCAGCTGTGGAGGCAGGTTCTCAGGAGGTGCAATAACCACCTCTTTGGCCTCGATTGCCGCCTGGACTTTTGTTATCTTAACACGATCGCCAATTGAGACGGCCGCATTTTCTCGGGTGAACTTGTCGATCCGGATCTTCTGCTGATCCCAGTCTTTTGCCATCGCACGCCAGACCTTTGCCAGGGTTCGTTTCTTCCCCTCAATAACTACAAGATCGCCGGGGGAGACGCGGAGAGTGAGCATCGTCTCCGGATCAAGACGTGCCTTCCCACCACCAAGATCCTCAGGATAGGCTGAGTCGACCTTCAGATATACTTCAGGCATCACTTTATTGATATCAATGTCCGGACATATAAGTAGTGTTTAAAGATGCGATTGATCCTCTTTGACCCGGCAAACGGTGCGGCAGGAGATATGATTACAGCAGCACTCCTTGACGCCGGTGCTGACAGGGAAGCAGTGCTCCATGCGATAGGAGCCATTGTCAGAAAACCGGAAATATCACAGGTAACAAGGGGTGGTGTCCTGGCAACATATATCCAGATACATGCGGAAGACACGACACGATCGTTTGATGAGGTGATCGATCGGCTGAATAAATCTGATGCATCAGAGCAGGCAAAGGCAATGGCAAAGCGAGTTTTTGAAAGAATTTGCGATGCTGAGACCCGTGTCCATGGGAAGCATGCCCACTTCCATGAAGTGGGTGCAGATGATGCGATTGCCGATGTGATCGGCGCATGCACTGCGCTGCTCTCACTCGCACCGGATGCAGTTATGGTGCTCCCGGTGCCACTTGGAAGTGGCACAATTTCCTCTTCACACGGCCGATTGCCCATTCCTGCACCTGCAACCGCCTTTATCCTTGAAAAGTCCGGACTTATCACCCGCCCGACCCTTGAAGAAACCGGGGAGCTCGTAACCCCGACTGGAGCGGCTCTGCTTGCAGAATTTCATTCCATATATGGGATTTTACCGGTAAACGGAATGATCAAACAGGTAGGTTATGGCGCCGGTACCCGCAATCCGCCCGAACGTCCAAATGTCCTGCGGGTGATGATCATAGAAGATGAGAAGATCTTTGAAGGAGAAGGATCTGATAGAACCGTCGATATCCTGGAAACAAATGTCGATGATTGTGATGGCGAGATGATCGCAGCTGCCATCGCGCGTCTCATACGGGAAGGTGCCCGCGACGCATCGGCGGGTCCGATCATGATGAAGAAAGGAAGGCCGGGACACATCATCAGGGTTATCTGCCGGAAAGAAGATTCCGAGAGGCTTGCTCTCGTTCTCGCCGAAGAGCTTGGAACACTTGGCATCCGCTGCATCAATTCTGTTCACCGTTTCATTGCGGATCGTACTATAATCACCATACGGATCCCGGAGGGGGATGAAATCGAAGTAAAGATCGGAATATGGCAGAAAAAGATCATCTCTGTCAAGGCCGAGTTCGATGCAGTATCAAGAGCTGCAGATCGTCTCGGTCTGCCTGTTCGTGAAATTAAACGAAAAGCCGAGGAAATGGCGCGATTGGAGCTGGAAGGGTGGAAACCGGGCGCGTGACCACAGGAAGTCCGGATCTCGACCGGATCCTTGGAAGCGGGCTTGAACGGCAGATAATTACCCAGATTTATGGTGAGCCGGGGAGTGGAAAAAGCACTTTTGCTATTATGGCGGCGGTAGCGGCCCTGAAAACCGGTGAGGGCGTTATCTTCTTTGATACTGAAGGCTTCTCTACAGAACGGTTCATCCAGGTATCTGGTGGAGAGGATGCCGCCTGTGAATTCGCCACCCGTCTGTATATCTACGAACCAGTAGATTTCGCCGAACAGGGGCTGATGATCCTTGAGTCAAAGAAGATCTTTGCCAGGGCACAGATCGGGCTCATCGTGATGGACTCGGCAACTGCCCTCTACCGATCAGAGCTTGAGAGGCGCGGCGATGCCCAGAGAATGCTCGGCCGTCAGATGATTGACCTCCTCGCTGTTGCGCGGAAGAATAACGTGCCGGTTTTGATCACAAACCAGGTCTATATGGACCCTGCAACAGATGGGTTCTTTGGACTTGGTGGAACTGTACTTTCGCACATCTCAAAAGTGATTGTTAAAGTTGAGCGGCGAAACGGAACGCGCCGTGCAATAGTGATGAAGCACCGTTCGCGCCCCGAAGGTGAGCTATTTAATTTTATCATCACACAAGACGGTATTCGGGGCTGCTAAAAGAATAATTGAATGAGAGAGGCCTGGTTAATACCAGAAACACAGGAATAATCCTCAGTCAGAACTGCAGCATACCGATAAAAACCGGCTCTGCAGGGCCGCTCATCGTGACGATCTCTCCAAGCCGGATCCGAAGCGGTCCCCCTTTTGTCTCGACAAGGACATCGTCTCCGACATAACCGAGTCTCTGGGCGACCGCTGCCGAAGCTGTAGCGCCGGTTCCGCAGGAAAATGTCTCACCCTCAACACCTCTCTCAAACGTGCGGATACGGAGCACACGATCCTGCACTTTCTCGACAAAGTTTACATTTGCCCCCTCGGGAAGTGTTGGGTGGTTTCTGATGACCGGGCCAAGAATAGATGGATCGATTGCACCGATCTCATCGACAAAGACGACAGCATGGGGCACCCCGGTATTGACCGCATAGACCTGGTAGGTCCCTATCTCTTCAGAATATTCGGAATCTGGATCTCCGGTTGCCGGAATCCTGCCCCGTGTAAACGCCGGGATTGGCATCTGAATCGTGGCTGAAAATTCACCGTTCTCATCATATCCAAGAACAACCGGAATTGTGCCAGCACCTGTTTCAACAGTGCACTCCCCGGTGATGTATTCCCGATCAAATGCATACCTAACAAGGCAGCGAATGCCGTTTCCACACATCTCCGGCTCAGATTCATCTGGTTGGAAGATGCGCATTCTAACATCCTCGGAATCAGATTGAGAAAGAAAGAGGACACCATCTCCACCGATTCCAAACCTGCGATCGCAGAAGAGCATCGCAAATTTTGATTTCATATCTTCCGGAATGACCTCAGCCTCCATCTCATCGATGAGGATGAAATCATTTCCGTTTCCCTGTAGTTTTACAAATTCAATACGCACAGGATCACCTCATTCATCTTGCGCCTTCATATGAAAAATGTATATCCTGTGTATCACCGGCCAATTATCCGGATTCATCTGTGGAGGCAAATTCATCCTCAAACATTGATATCACCCAGCCAAGATGGTCTTTGATAATAAATGGCGCATATTCAGGTGGGATAACACCAATCTCAGTCACGATCAGATCGATATACCGGGCCGGTGTTTCATCAAAGACCGGATTTCTCACTCTTACAAAGGGGAGCGTACTGGCCACCTCATCAGATAAAACTTCAGATCCCGGCCTCTCTTCAATCTTAATCTCTTCACCAAGGATTGTTCGGGGAGCAAATTTGTAGGTCTCAGCAGCGATAATCATCTTTGTCCGCGCTTCATGAGCGGTAAGCGCAATCTGAGAGGTACCGATTTTATTGATGACGTTTCCATTAGCATAGACGGCGTCTGCACCGGCAATCACACAATCCATATCATTGATATAGGCACGGACTGCCGAATCGACAATGAAATGTGTTGGGATCTCATGCCGGTTAAGCACCTCGATTGTGAGGAGGCCCTGGTTCCAGGGCCGGACCTCTGTCGCAAACACTTCAATCTCTTTCCCCTGCCGTTTTGCCTGAATCAGGCAGGCAAGCGCTGCTTCTGAGTTGCAGTGCGTCAGGATGCAATCCCCATTTCGGATCTGGTTTGCCCCCATCACACCGATCCGTGATACCGCAGTTTCTGACGAGGTGATAAATGCCTCTGTGTTTCTGGCAATTCTGGCGCGCGCGTCCTCAACCGAAGTTGCATCACAGAGATCTCTCATCACAATATGAATAGCATTGGGAAGGGAGACTGCTGTCGGGCGCGTTGAACAGAGAATATCTGCGGCCCGTTCCATCTCGGCTTGAAATTGAGAGAGAGAATGCTCCTGAGTCGCCTCTGCATGGTTTTGCAGTGCCCCTGCTGCAGCCCTTGCGATCCGTCCGGCACCCCGGATCTTCATCGAACGGATCTCTTCAGCTATGGTGAACAGTGCCATATATCAACCGACGTTCCTTATCATAAATAAAGGTGGTATCTGGATGACGATTGCAGTAGTCTTTGACAGCGCCGGAACACTCCTTCGGACATACCGGGTGGCAAAAGATATTCCTTCCGGAAAACTCATTGAAGAAGTCGAATCAACGACACTCACCTACGATGATCCCGATCGGATCCTGGTGCTCCTCCATATACATTCTGAGGATGTTATAAAAGCCAATAAAGATCAGCTCCTTTCATCATATCTCACAGATAATTCCATTGAATTTGGTATATCATGTGGAAGGCGGGTGATCACCCAGGATGAGGTGGCTGAAGTTTTATTCCAGGAAAAACACGCGGTATTGGGCGACCTCCAGGATACGATCCGCCATGTCTGGGTACGATGCAGCCATAGTAAAACAGTGATGGCGATAAATTCAGGAGTTATTCTGAATATCAGGAGACATTGTATCGAGTTTGTTATCACTGCCGGAGGGATTCCTTTCTCTGGCGCAAAGGAAACAATCACAACCCTCCACCGAATGGGAGTTGCAACCTTTATCGCCTCTGGAGACCGTGGATCAAAACTTGAGCGCATTGGAGATCATCTCGGCATCCCCCATGACCGCATCTATGGTGTTGCCACTCCGACGATGAAGGCAGAGATCGTCAGAAGACTCAAAGAGAGTTACAATACCGTTGTTATGGTGGGTGATGGAATCAATGATCTTCGCGCAATGAGGGAGGCTGACATTGCGGTTTTATCAGAACAACAGCCGGGCGAGCGGATAGAAGCACTGGTTACAACAGCAAATTATATTATTCATGAGTTAATTGAAGTTATTTCAATTGTTGAAGGGATACAACGCTCAGATCCCGAGAACGTTGTGCATATATAAAAGCTAATATGCTCCTTGCTCTACATACTATTCAAGAGGCTGCTTCATGAAACCTTTTATCTCAGTCGAAAACCTCTGCATGGACTTCAATGGCACGAGGGTACTTAATAACATCAATCTTGAGATTGCTGAAGGAGAGACGGTTGGCATCATTGGACGAAGCGGGGCGGGAAAGACCGTATTGATCCATCTTATGCGTGGAATCGATCAACCCCCAACAGAAGGTCGGATCATCTATCATGTTTCAGTATGCGATGCATGCGATCGGATGGAGCTTCTGAGTGCAGCGGGTTCCACCTGTCCGCGTTGTTCCAGGGGAACCCTCCAACCAGAGGATGTCGATCTCTGGAATGATGATGAACGCCTCAAACGTCACCTGATGAAGAGGACCGCGATAATGTTCCAGCGAACCTTTGCCCTATATGGCAATGATCGTGTTATTGAAAACGTCATCAAGGCACTCGAAGATACCGGCTATCCAGCCGCAAAAGCGGTATCACGTGCTGCTGACCTGCTTGATGAGGTTCGCCTCTCCCACAGGATGATGCATATTGCCCGCGACCTTTCTGGAGGAGAAAAACAGCGCGTTGTTCTCGCGCGCCAGCTGGCAAAAGAACCGTTCCTTCTTTTCGCAGATGAACCCACTGGAACCCTTGATCCGAAGATGGCACGTGTGGTTCATGAGATGCTCAAGGAAGCAGCAGGTTCCGTTTCAATGGGTATGATCATTACCTCCCATTTAGCCCAGGCGATTGAAGATGTTGCCGACCGCGCAATTCTCATCGCAGATGGTGAGATCATACAAACCGGAAAGCCTCAGGACGTAATCGCCACATTCATGAAGGATCACCATGATGACGAGACCTTCGCCAGGCCTGAGATCGGAGATAGCCTGATTCGATCGGAAAACCTCAAAAAAAGATATATCTCCGTAGACAGGGGAGTTATCCGTGCAGTAGATGGAGTCACCTTCGATATCAAGGAGAAAGAGATTTTTGGGATCATCGGGACGAGCGGAGCGGGAAAGACGACACTCTCACGCATGATATCCGGAATTCTTGAGCCTACAAGCGGGAAACTCGAGATTATAATCGGGGATGAATGGATTGATATGGGAAAGCCCGGGTACCTGTTCCGGGGACGTGCCAAGATGTACATCGGCCTTCTTCACCAGGAGTACGACCTCTTCCCCCATAGAACCGTCCTTGACAACCTGACAGATTCAATAGGCCTTGAGTTTCCAAAGGAGCTTGCAATCAGAAAGGCAATGATTACTTTGAAGATGGCAGGCTTTAACGAAGAGAAAGGACGTGCAATACTGAACAGGCGCCCAAACAGCCTCTCAGAAGGAGAACGTCATCGTGTCGCCCTTGCACAGGTGCTGATTCGTGAGCCAAGGATCATCATCCTGGATGAGCCGACGGGGACAATGGATCCGATCACAAAAGTTGATGTCAAACATTCAATCCTGCATTCCCGCGAAGAGATGGATGAGACCTTTGTCATTGTATCACATGACATGGATTTTGTATCAGAGATATGTGACCGCGCTGCCCTGATGCGGGGGGGAAAGATTGTTCAGATCGGCCCAACCCATGAAATAATGGCTCTCCTCACTGCAGAAGAGCGGGATATTATGAGCAGGGCATTGCAGGGAGAGTAGCATGATCACCGTCACTCTGGATGGCGATAAAATCCAGGCAGAAGAAGGATCTCAGCTGAAAGATATCCTTTTCGGTTATGATACAGCCCTCTCTCTGGCCGTTATCCGGCCAGGAGCCGTTACAGAGGAAGAAACTCGCCATTTCCGGATTGTTACAACAGCAGGCGAATTTGTTGTTGAGATCCCGGAAAAAGAGACGAGCCTCCCTGATCCCAGCGATCCTGATGTTCGTTTTACTCTCCATTGGGCAGACCGGTATGCCGTGGCTTTTGGCCCTTTTCCTGCTGATTTTAAGCCAGCACGGGCCTCTGCGCGGTATGCTCGTGGAGATCTCCTTATCGGATGCGGAGGATATGACCCAAGACGATCGTACCTGATCCTTTCACGCCAGGATCACCAGGCAGACCATGGTGCTGCAATAAACGGTGGGATCATAGGCCGCGTAGTTGCAGGACGTGCAGTGATTGATCGGCTCTCTTCAGGAGATCAGATCACTGCTATCGAAAGAAAGATGAGCTGGGCTGATACTACCCGTACCGCCATAACCACAGATCTTTCTCTCCCTCTTGAAGATGGGATGGAGATTATAACCCACATCAGGATCAGGGTTGACGGCTATAGCACAGATACGATCGATACCCGGATTGCACGCTCAGCCGAACATCTCCTCTTCAGCCTGGAGAGGGGAGTATTCTATGCAGAACGGACATCATCAACATTCTGCATGGACGCCCATCTTGGCATTCTTGATGTTCCCATGGAGCGAAAACGGCCACGGTGTGAAGGTGCTGTTTCCATCCGGACAAAAGGAAAAAAAGCCGGTGCCATCTATATCTATCGCGATGATGTAGCAACAAATCCTCATCATACAGTCGTCGGTCAGGTGATCCATGGCATTGAACTCATCAGGCTAATTAATGATGGACAGGCCTGTGCCGTCATAACAGAGCCCGCTCGTTTCGATCTGCTTGGAATGTTCCTCAACGATGCGATATCGTATGCAAAGGAGCGCGGTATTGTTGTTTCTGCAGATACACTGGAAGATGCAGATGACCGTATCGTCATCAGCCAGGAACCAGCAACGACACTGGAGGTGCTGGATGAGAAAGAGGTTCAGATCACAACGATGCTACAGGAGGATGTTATTGATATCACACTCTATGAAGACAGGGCGCCACGAACCGTTGATATCTTCCGCCGTTTCACAGGACTGAAACTATATTCTGTCGGTATGTTGCCGTTTTTCTTCACCTTTGACGATGTATGGCTCTTTGAGCCAGAAATTCCCGAGCGGATTAACATCATCCCGGAGAACACACCGGTTGACACAGTTCCCCCACAGGCGCTTGGAATGACGAACGCCTCCCGCCGGGGGGCCGGTCTTGTCGGAGTCCGCATCTCAGGGAATAACGAGTTCGGGCCGACCGCAGAGCCTTTTGATGGAACAAACATTATCGGCAGGATCATCGATGTAGACAAGCTGAAGAAGCTCAAGGAAGGGGATATCATCTATATCAGGGAGGTGAGGGAATGAAGGAGTACACGCCCGCATATGTTGGTACCGTCACAAAATATGTTTTTGTTGATTCACCTACAACCACACCACAGGACATTGCGATTGCAGCATATGAAGTTGCAATGGGTGTGATGATCAAGGAAACCTGTTTTGGTGTACAGATTACCGGGAAGCCTGAAGAGGTAAGCCGGATTGTGGAAAGACTTCGAAAACTCGATCCCTATCATATTTTCATCAAGGATCGAGGATTTCCTCCCGGAGATGAACGGAGATGCAGGGCGAACCTTGGCGGGGCACGGCCCGGATACCTTGGGCACGAATATGAGATCGGGATTTCCCGATTCATTTCATACGGACTAAAAGAGACAGATACCATGACGCCAGATGATCTCAAGAATGCAGCACAGACGATCAAAAAGAATCTTTTCCTCGATATTGAGGAGCTAGAAAGAATAATTGATACCGAGGAGCCCTGAAGATGGCTAAAGTCTTTATTTATCCCGCAACGAGCCTCATGCTCTCCGACCTTGTTGCACGTTATGGACACGAACCTCTGGGATCGGCCCTCTCTGTTCGGGAGCTTATCCAGTCTGGTGGTTTTGATTCACCCCCCCTCCAGATAACTCCCGAGGATCCAAAGATCGGGCTTCATTGGGCTGCCGTTGAGGTGCCTTCGGGAGTCAGGGGCAGAATGGCCCTCTATGGTCCCCTGATCGGTTCAGCAGAAGCGGCGATCATCATCCAGGAACCAGATTTTGCCTTTGGCTGTATGGGGTGTGCACGCACGAACGAGCTGCTCATATTCCTGCTGAAACAGAAAGGAATTCCTATCCTGGACATCGCATATCCGAAGACAAAAGAAGACGGCATCACATTCGTCGCTTCAATAAAATCGTTTCTTCAGGACCTTGGAGGTGATAATGCATGACCCGGCCTGTACGGATTGCACAGCTCACCTGCGGTGCCGAATATTCAGGCATCCAGAACGAGATTACCCGGGCCGCGGGATCTGTCAATGCAGAACTCTTCTACCCTGACATTTCACTCAAAGATCTGCGATTGGATTTCGATGCATTTGGCCTGAATGTCAGGAGTCCTGACCTGAAACTTGCCATTGCACGTGCGAAAGCACTTGTCTCGGGGAAGGTGGATGCTGACGCAGTCTTTATCGGGACATGTTTTCGATGTGCAGAAGCCGCAATCGTCCGAACGGAACTCCGCAGGTACATCCATATGAACTCCACACTTCCGGTTGTTTCATACTCATTTACCGAACGGACAACCGCGGGCACACTCCTCACACGCATGGAGGCGCTGACGACGATTGCGCGTCGCCGCGCCCTGCTGGCACGGGAGGAGCAGACGGGGATCACAATGGGTGTTGACTCGGGATCTTCGACAACAAAGTGCATCGTGATGAAGGATAATGAGATCATCGGAACCGGATGGGAGCCAACAACCGAGGTGTTGAGATCTGCGGATCTGGTCGTTTCCGAAGCACTCAATGAAGCAGGACTGAAGATTGAAGAGATCGAAGCAATCGGAACAACCGGGTATGGTCGGTTCCTTGTTGGGAAGCATCTGAAGGCTGATCTCATACAGGAAGAGCTGACCGTCAATTCAAAAGGTGCAGTGTATCTCGCAGAAACCCAGCAGGGGCCGTCGACTGTGATTGATATCGGCGGGATGGATAACAAGGCAATCTCGGTAATGGATGGAATCCCGGGGACATTCACGATGGGTGGTATCTGTGCCGGTGCCAGCGGCAGATTCCTTGAGATGACCGCCAAGCGTCTTGGAATTGATATAACCGAGCTTGGGCCTCTCGCAATGAAAGGAATGTCTAACAGTGTCCCGATGAACAGCTATTGCATCGTCTTTGGAACTCAGAGCCTGGTCAACGCGCTTGCAGCCGGGAGCACCCCGGAAGATGTTGCAGCTGCTGCCTGCCATTCGGTTGCTGAACAGGTGTTTGAACAGCAGCTGCAGGAGGTTGATATACGTGAGCCGGTGATCATGGTCGGCGGGACATCCCTGATCCAGGGACTCGTCAGGGCGATGGGGGATCTTCTTCAGACTGAGATCCATGTTCCTCACCATTCCCAGTATATCGGTGCCACCGGATCAGCCCTTTTAGCCTCCGGGTTCATCGATATGAAGAAGGAGTAAGGTGCCGATGACACTACTTGACCACTTCGAGGTTGAATGTTTTGAAGAGGTTGGCAGAGACTTCTATAAGCAGATAACAGAAACCGTACTTCTGGACCATAACCTCACTTCAGTTGTCTCCAAACTCAGGATTTTTATCGATCCGAAACTTCCGATCTTTGTCGCAGTCGGAACGATACGGGATGCCGGGGCATCCATCCGGGTATCTGATATTGGATCCATTCAGGACAGGGGAGATACACTGGTTATATCCATCAGGGATGAAACGTACCTTGCGAAGTTCCTTTCACGTTTGTATGAACTATTCGGCCATGATCATGTTGATCAGCCGGATAGGTTTACTGTTGTCATTTCAGAGATGAAGGTGCCCGAAGGCTTTGAAAAACTTGAAGTGGCAAACAGGGCAGAGACTGTTCTGCGTGATCTGGTCTATGCGATGACCGTGATCGCACCAGAAGGGTTTAAGGTCCGGAGGGAGTTCTATGGCAAACGGCAGTTCTACTATGCTGCGAGTGAAAATACCCTCCCCGAGCATGTCGTCGAAGATATCGTTGCCAGCCAGTTTGCGTTGATCGGGGAGGAGATGGCATGATCCTTGTTCCAGTCACCTACACAGGCGGTATCTACCGTTATGATGAAGTTGTGGATTATATCGAAGACCTGGGGGGCTATATTATCCAGAAGCATGAAATTGCACAGGAGATCGTGCTCCAGGTACTTATCCCAAAAGGCGATATCGAGCGGTTCACTGCTTTCACCCGCCCTCTTGCAGGCGAAGTTGTAGAATCGCCTCTCGTCGGCACCGAGATTGCAGTCGTCATCCCGAGTCTTGAGATCCACCATCTCCCCCATTCTGCCTGTGATATCGCTGAATACTTAAGAACAGTCGGGGCAAAGACGAATATGGTCGGTCTTGCACGGGGGTTTGGAAAACGCATCTCCCAGTTAAATGACGAGGAGCGGGACGTCATCAATGAACATGATCTGGCAGTCTATGTTCTTGGCAACTTTGAAACCTGTATCGAACAGAAATTTCCTGTCCTCCGGCGGGGCGTGCACGTCCCGATTATCCTGACCGGAGCGCCTCCAGCCGATGCACTGATGCGGATAACCGACCCACCTGCATCCGGATATGTCGGGAATCTCGGTCGTTTTATGCACAGGACCAGAACCGATGCCGATATTGCAAGACTTGATGCGGTTGTAGAGGAAGTTGCACGCGTTCTGACTATCACACGTGAAGAAATTGCAAAAGATCCGCTGTCAGTCTCACCTGCACGGCTCAAAGAGGTGATTGAAGAAGAGATCCCTGATATTCATGAGGTCTATTCGCCGACCCCAATCACCGTCCAGCTGACCGGACTCAGGGTCAAACTACCATTTTCAAGATATGCCGACAAAATCAGAAAACTCCAGGTGGAAGAAGGTGTTCTGGTCAGGGATGTGGCACGAATAATTCCGTCACGAATGCGTGACTACATATTGATGCAGATCAAACCCTTCTCAGAGACTCATATTGTGGTGTAACCAGAATGGATTTCGAGGTAATTATTCAGCGTATCAAAGATGAAGGATCAGGTGAGACTGCCAGGTGCTGGCTTGAGCAGATCGAAAAGGAGTACGGAGCAGTGCCACTCATCTTCCAGAAGATGAGTGAAAAGCCTGAGGTGCTCATATCCCATCTTTTGTATAAAGGATCAGTTACGCAGTTATCAAAACTTGAGCCCAGAGTCGTCGAGTTGATCAGTATGGCTGTCGGTGCGGCATTGAAGTGCAGTCACTGTGTTGAATATCATATGAGGGCGGCACAGGCAAAGGGAGCCACACGAGAAGAGATCCTTGAGGCAGTACTGATTGCAGGGCTTCTTGCAAATGCAGCAGTCCTGGCTGATGCATACCGGGTGGTAAATGGTGATGAATGCAATGCTTCCTGTGACCTCTCGGGCATCCCAAAAAAAGAATGACCGGCTTTTTCCCGCTGTGGACTATAATTCTGGATGGTCTTTGATAGACACCATCAGCTGCTGGCTCCAATGTCATTTTCATGCAACAGGGGTGATGGGTATCCTGTCTGTTACAATCATGAGCGGATCCGGCAAAGGATAGAGATCAACTCATGGTTGCCGGGTTACCTGCCCACAATCACCCGGATAAACTGAATATATTCGATGAAAACCGCTATTGGGTTAACGAAAGGAACATCAACTGCGATGGTAAGCGGTGGCATGTTGTTTTTTTGTGTTGATTCAACTGCTGATACCTGCATTACTGAATCAGCAGAGGTTGACATGGATGTCCTGACAGTGATGTGGTCTGTTTTTTCCAGGCGATCTGATCCATATGCATTCAGTACCATTAACGAGACAGGATAGATGCCTTCCTGTGTATACGTGTGAGAAGGATGCCGTTCTGTACTGCTTGATCCATCACCAAATTCCCACACCCAGTTTTTCGGATCCCCGGTTGATGTATCTCTGAACCTGACTGTAAGTGGTTCGGTTCCAAAAGTCGTATCGGCAGTAAATTGGGCTTCTGGCTTTTCGCCAACGGTAATATATCCTGTTCTTACGAGAGAGCCTGAAATATCTGGTCCTGATACTGTGAGTCCGACCCGGTAACTACCGGGGCGGTGATAGGTATGTGTTGGGTGGCGGGTCGATGATTCTTTACCATCTCCAAAATCCCATCTCCAGCGGTTTGGGTTTCCTCCTGACATGTCGGTAAACCGGACTGTGAGGGGTACTCCCCCATCCTGTACATCTGCTGTAAAATCAGGCACCGGACGCTCATCAACTATGATAAGATTGTGTTTTGTATGGGTTGACACTCCATCTTTACCATGCACGGTAAGGGTTACAGAATAGATCCCGGAGTTCGTATACGTATGGACCGGGTGCCGAGCCGTTGAACGCTCACCATCCCCAAAGTCCCATTCACGGTCTGCAACCGCGCCTGCAGACTCATCCCTGAATGCAACGGTTAACGGTGGCTTTCCACTCGTCTGGTTGGCAAAGAAAGCTGCAGACGGAGCTTGTGTGACCACAATATAGTCAGACCAGGTCTTTGTATGTCCGCCTGCAGGATTTTCGGCTTTGAGTGTAATCGAATATCTCCCGGGATCAGTGTATGTATGTGTCACTTTCTGGCCAGTTCCAGTTGATCCGTCACCAAATGACCAGTACCAGCTCGTCGGAGTATTTTTTGATGTATCTGTAAAGGTGACGGTGAGAGGTGCTGTGCCTGTTGATCTGGTTGCCTGAAAATCAGGTTCGGGAACCTCGTCACTCTTATAGATCATCACTGTATACGGACGGCTCTGGAAGTTCTGATCATCAGCCGTAACGTAGAGATATCCTCGATATGTACCATGCCGTGTAAAAGTCACGGTGACGGTCTCTCCACTTGCAAGCACCGGAGTTGCTGATAGCGGATCACCAACTCTTTTAAATTCCCACGACCAGTCGGTAACAGGAGTCTCATTTCCAGAAACCGATCCGGAAAACATGATGGTTCCTGGAACGACCCTGGCATTAGTGTCGCTTTCGATCATCACATTGACACCGGATACGATTCCGCAGAGGAATACACTGAGCAGGACAAAAAACAGGAGAAGAACTCTCATACAATAATACCCCCCGGCAGCAGGATAATGGCACAAAAAGCCATTCCATAACTGGTGACGGGTGGGAGAAATGAAGCAGGAACAGAAAAGTCAAATGTACTTCTCAATGCCCCGGAGAGGATGAAAGTTGACCAGAGTCCTGCAACAAGCAGACCAAAACCCGGAATGAGACCGACTATCCCAAAGGGAAGGGCTGCATAGAGGGTGATCCTGATCACTCTCCTGAAACTCCCCTCCTCTCTCCCAATAATTACATATGCCAGTATCGCTGCAATCAGAAAAGCTAAAACTGCCGCAAAGAGGGTTGCCGCGGTGAAGGTTGCTATCACCACCGGATCAGTGGTAAGTTTGGTGAGGGCAGGGTACAGGGAGGGATCAAAACCCCGATGATGTGAAAAGAATATCAGAAATCCGATATTTACCAGAATACAGACCAGAATTGAGGCCAGGAAGGTGAGAAGCGGAATTCTTAACGGATCGTCTTTAAAACGAGAGGCCCCGGAAGGATATATTAAAAATGTCAGGAAACGGCCATATTCCGGGTTTTTCCAGGGTTTAAAGGAAATATCAGCCGGAAACTTCAGGCTATACCCATCCAGATCTCGCCAGTTTGTCTCTGGTGATACCATAACACCACAGATATCACACCATGGGCTCTCAGAAGAGAGCACCGTCATGCAGATTGGACATCGATTGACGGGTGACGTCTGTTGCTCATCAGGAAAACCAGGTATTTCCTGATCTTTTTCTTGATCCTCTTCTTCCTCTCCTTTTTCTACCTCTTCTTCCGGTAACTCCTCCGTATCGTTGTGGTATTCATTACCGATGATGATCTCATCATCTCCACCTTCAATCATCGGTGGTGGAAGTTCATCGGCTGTAATATAATCTATCCAGGAGTCTCGCTCTGTTTCATCATGAAAAACAAAGATATGCTCCTGGATACTATTCTCGTTTGGCTGTATAATTGAGATAGCTGCTGCAGGTCTGCCAGAGAGATCGATGGTTGGAGATGCATCAAGAATCTGCGAGGTACGAAACTCATCTCTGATACATGCATTCTGGCCGTCTCTTTCATACACGATCAATCTTTTAGAGGTAAGGAGAAGACCACATTCCTTCTCCCCTGAAAAGAGACCTGACCGCTGGCATATCGGGTACTCATTCCTGAACAAGCCTCTCCTGGGTTGTGGAGCACTATCAGATTGCTTTGCATGTGGATGATCGATTATTCCCCTGACATGAGTGATGAAGCGATCACGCTCAACTGAACCTCCACTTTTAGGTGAAAAGCAGAGGATCACCCGACGGATGCCGGTCGGAGTTCTGATGGAAAGAACAGCTGCATGTTCACCCTCGGGTGTGAACTCAGGCGTTATATCAAAGATCTTATCTGCGTGAAATTCGCCGGGGCCTCCACCCCCTGTTTCAGGAATAAGCGCGATTTGATCTCTCTTCAGATCAGCAGTAAAATGGCTGCCTTTGATTCTGATGCCAGAAAATGAAGATACTTTATTATTCTCCCGAACTTGAGAGACAGGCGTCTGTTTCTGGTGGAAAGATATCCCGGCGATCTCCTGGATCCTCCGGGCAACCCCATCACGTGATGATTCGCCACTCAAACCGTGAGGAAAGGAAAGTATCATACGTCGTGTTCCGCTGCTGGTCCTGATCGCAAGTGTAAGGCATGGAAGGTCTTTTGTATCTGTTTCAAAAATAACATCAGAAATAGCGGATATCGGAAATTCACGCTGCGTATCATCTCCATCCTCTGGTATCAGGGCGATTGCTGATGCACTGATACCCATCGTAAAGCTGGCACCTTTAATCTTGATCCCTGATATAAGCTCCTGGTTTTCACCAGATCCATTTTTTGATGAGCGAGTGGTCTGTGGAGATGCTGATGCGCCATGGATAATCGTGTGAACCTGCTTATGAAACCTGTCACGGGCTCCGGTACCGCCTGCCCATTCTGGAAAAGTGATGATCATGCGACGGATACCCCGGGTGGTTTGTATTGCCAGAGCACAAGAGGGGACTCCTTCGCTATTGATTTCCGGGACTGCATCAAAGAGGGTTTCTTTTGTACATTCAACTGATGGCAATTTCCCAGAGTCCGGTATGAGTCTGATCAGATCCTGATCTATGGAAATGGAAAACGAATCGTTTTTTATCTGAACACCTTGAAAAATTTGATCAGATGAACTCCCCGGAGGCTGGCTATGGTCGTCCATTCTATACATAATACTATCTTCGTACCCGGATAAGGACTTTCTCCTCATGTGTATTCTATCCTGATTGCATCGTGAGCGATACTGGCAAAGATAAGGGTATATACCCAGAATCCAACACATTGAGGGAGGTGGTAGTAGAATGACACACAACGATCGGCTCAGGATTGCAGAGGTTGCCGACCTCCTCTCATTGCCTGAGAATCTGATACGGCACTATGCTGACATGTATGATGAGTTTCTCCCGCATATCACAATCGGGAAAGTACGGATCTATGAACAGAGTGCATTGAAGCAGTTTCGGATCATCGGGGATCTATCTGCACAGGGGATGTCATATGATGGTATCATCTCTGTCTTGAGAGGAGGAAAAACACCACAAGAGCGTGCTCTGGATCATCAGGACGAGAAGCAGAAGTTAACAACAACCCATCCGCCCCCTCCACCCAGACCAGATCTTTTAGATGAAGTGGTTATTGCTGTACACAGGACACTTGAGTCCACAACCAGAATTGATCACAGGATCGGATCCATACGGGACGGCATGGCAGCCGATACACATCGTATTCTCCATGAGATTTCAGTCCTTAGAGATGAAGTACAGCAGTCTCAGGCAGATATCAGGACGCTCTGGTCACAGGTGCGGGAACTGGAAGAGGACCTTCGCGAACGGGAGCTTCGAAAGTCGTGGCTCGAGAGGGTTGCAAAACGGATCTCCCGCTAGACGATGACATTCCATTTGATTGCTACCTCTACACCAAAGACATGGCTGAAGAGATCAGATTTCTTCATTGCATACTCCACCTCTGGCTTTCCCTCCCTCCTTCCCTTGCATTGGAAGGTTACCTGATTCTGGTTTGTGGAAATGGTGATATGATCCACAAGAGATTGATGTGTACGATCAAGGCCATCTGCGATCCTGATGATTGAGGCAAGGACCCTAACGCGCTCCCTTTCTGGAGGATGCAGTCTGGAATAATCCCTGTGATCAAGAGAGGGATGCGCCTTTCGATGGTACCTGACAAGAAGCGAGATGAATAAACGTTCATAATCAGAGATTGGAAGGGATCTATCCTGCATAACCAGCCGGCTTCCGCTCTTATGATGAGCAGATACTCCCTGGCTCCACCCAATATCATGAAGAAGTGATCCGGCCTCAAGAACAAAACGGCATTGATCTCCAAGTCCATGGATAGAGGTGAGCTGATCAAAGATCTGCAGGGCATTCTTCTTCACCTGTTCATCATGAGGAATATCTGGTGAATATTCTGAAGCGAACTCACGTATACGGGCTATACGATGGGCATTGTCACCTCCACGTACAAATGATTGTGGCTGATCCATGAAGCACCTCACCGATCACTTGCAGCATGAGCAGATATAGTCTCTCAATTTACGTCCCCATTACAGTAGCCATTCAAATCGATCCAAATCAATTGCAAAGCCAAAGATAAAAATTCAGTCGACGCTGACCATGGCGTTTCCTCTGGTTTGACATACCAATGACTGCTGCTGGTGCAGCTTTATTGATTCCAGAAGTAACATAATTACAGAGAAATGACTATCGAATATTATCCGGCAGATCCCATACGGGATATTAGAAACAAACGGATCTTCATCGAAACCTACGGATGTACATATAATATCGCAGACTCAGAGAAGCTTGAGGTCATTCTCAGGTCCCAGGGCTGTGAGATCACTGTCGATATAGAGGAAGCTGAGGCGATTATTCTAAACACCTGCATTGTGGTTGAACGGACAGAACGTGAGATGAGAAAAAGGATCGCAGAACTTAATAGACGAGAGATGTATATCACCGGCTGCCTCCCCAAAGTCTATGGTGCATGTGGTGGGATGGTGATAGATCCAGAAGCAATCCATTCTCATTTCAGGGCCTCAGGTCAACATTCGTCCGGGGGAGTAGCCGCGATTCAAATTGCACAGGGATGTACCGGTCAGTGTACGTACTGCATAACAAAGCAGGCACGCGGGGCGCTCGTTAGTTATTCACAAGAAGAAATTGTGCGGCAGGTAAAAGGTCGCATCCAAAACGGTGCCACCGAGATCCAGCTGACTGCACAGGATGTCTCCGCCTGGGGAATTGATCAGGAGGGAGGAAATCTCGCGAATCTCCTGGACGCAATCTGCACAGTACCAGGACAATATCGTATCAGAATCGGTATGATGAACCCGGATACGATTCACCCGATGCTCGATCGGCTCCTTCATGCCTGTCGAAACGAGAGAATTTTTTTATTCTTCCATATTCCCATCCAGTCTGGATCCGATACAATTCTTAAGAAGATGGGGCGCAGTTATATCAGGGACGATGTTATCTCAATCGTTTCTGCAATCAGGGATACATTCCCGTATGCTCGGATCTCCACCGATATTATCTGCGGGTTCCCGGGGGAAAGCGAAGAGGATTTCGATAAGACACTCGACCTTATCCGCACCATCCGGCCAGAAAAGATCAATATCACCCGCTATTCACAGCGCCCGGGTACTCCTGCTGCAGATATGCATGATATGCCCGACCGGTTCAAGAAGGCGCGGTCCCGGAAGGCAACATTCCTTGCTCGGGAGATCTTTTCAGATATATATGAAGGTTTCATGGGAACCGAGATGGATGTGATAGTAACCGAGGTCGTCAAAAAAGGATCAGTCACGACACGTGATGCTTCTTACCGACCGGTGATCTTTATGGAATCACTTCCAATCGGAAGCACACATCGTATACGAGTGACCGGGCACAGGACTCACTACCTTATTGGTGAGCGGGTCGCCTGATCCCCCCGGGAAAAACTGCTTTTCAGATGATAGTACCAGAAAAAGTTTCATAGACCGAAACTTTTTCTTGATCGAATGCTTACTGCTGGATATGGGGCAACCAGTCGAACAGGAGATATCTCCACGGAAGGCAGAATACATCAGATATATTCTTGAAGCAGGAGGGAGCATAAAGACCACAGAGCTTGCGCGCCGTTTTGATGTTTCCACCTCGACAGGATCCAGGGTGATCCGCGAGCTTGCAGAGGCTGGTCTCATTATGCATAACCCTTATTCAAGGGCTGATCTTACCCCTGAAGGCAGAAATATTGCACTGTTTATACAGAGGCGCCACAGAATACTTGCGCTTCTCTTCTCGCACTATGGTTTTACCCCGGATGAAGCCTGTGATGCGGTGCATACATTTGAAAGTTACGTCTCACGGGAATCGGTGAACCGGATCTGTGCATCACTGGGTCACCCGGTGATGTCAGTCTGCGGCACAATCATCCATGAAACAGGGTGCTGCCTGCGTCCTGATAAGTAGCTGGAAACCGGGGGATATGTTGATGAGAAGCTCTCTTCTGTTGGTTGGTCTACTTGCCATCATCTGCCTTTCTTCAGGCTGTTTCGAAAGCGATAATGGAAGAGATAACGATCAGTTGCCGATTGCGGTAACAATTCTTCCGATGAAGGAGATTGCAGAAGAGATAGGCGGAAACCGCATCAGCGTGACGGTTGTTGTCCCTCCTGGAGCACAGCCGCATACATTTGAGCCGACACCAGCCCTGGTCAGCAGGGTATCAGGATCGAAGATCTTCTTCCGACTCGGTCCTGATCTGCTCCCGTTTGAAGACCGTCTTGTGGAACGGATCTCTTCTTTTCATCCAGATAGCATCATCGTTGATCTATCAGATGGTATCGATTTGATTCAGCAGGGGGAGTGCGGGTGCCCTTATGACCATGGCGACTACGACCCCCATATCTGGCTCTCTCCACGAAACGGGGCAGTGATGGCAGAAATAATGGCTGGAGCCCTCATTGATCTTGATCCAGAGTATACAGAGTTCTATTCAAAGAACCTGGCCCGCTATATTGCCAGGATCAATGAGATCGATCAGCAGCTAACAGAAGACCTTGCCGATTACCAGAACAACAGGTTTATCGTGACCCATGATGCATGGGGATATTTTGCACGTGATTATGGTCTTGAACAGGTGGCAATCCATGTCGGAGGAAGGGAGCCAACTGCCCGGGACATCCAGCAGATTGTGCAGATTGCAGAAGAAAATTCAATTAACGTCATTTTTGTTGAGCCACAGTTCTCACATAAGGCAGCCGTATCGATAGCAGAAGAACTCAAAGCAACAGTGGTTGTAATCGATCCGCTTGCAGAAGAATACCTTGATAATTTTCTCATTGTTGCAGATGCCATGAAAGGAGCGATGACGTGACGTCGGCTCTCCATATTGACAGGCTCACGGTCCGGTACGGAAATCATGTTGTACTCGAAGATGTCTCATGGGAGGTGATGGAGCATGATTTTGCAGCCGTCATCGGCCCAAATGGAGGCGGAAAAACAACCCTTCTGAAGGCTGTTCTGGGTCTGCTCCCACCCTCTTCTGGCTCGGTGTCCATCTTTGGCCTCCCCCCTTTTGACGGAAGGAAGCTGATTGGATATGTCCCGCAGTTTCATACGTTCGACTTCTCGTTTCCGATCACGGTCAAAGAGATGATTCTCCAGAGCCGCCTCCCTCTGATCCCGGGAATTTTCAGGAGATATCGGGAAGAGGATTTTTTTGCTATGCAGAAGGCACTGGATCAAATCGGCCTTTCCAATATGGGAGATGCTCCACTCTCAACCCTTTCCGGGGGGCAGCAGCAGAGGGTGATCATTGCACGCGCACTCGCCGGGGAGCCCCGCCTGCTCATTCTGGACGAACCAACGGTGTATGTTGATGCACCTGCTGAAGAGCAGTTCTTCTCCTTGATCGATATGCTGAGAGACCAGATGACCGTAATTATTGTGACCCATGATGTGGGAGCGATTTCCGGAAAAGTGAACAGGATTGCTTGTTTAAATCGCCGCCTGTATACGCATGGAGACGCCGTAATTACCGATGATATGCTTACCTCAGTGTATGGGTGTCCGGTCGACCTGATCGCCCACGGCGTTCCCCACAGGGTCCTGCGCGAACATAACGGTGAGGACGATGTTTGAGATCCTGGGATATGGGTTCTTCCAGAATGCAATCATTGCAGGGCTCCTAGCCTCAGTTGTCTGTGGAGTCGTCGGTAGTTTCGTTGTGGTTAAGCGTATGGTAGCTACGAGCGGAGGTATCTCCCATGCCGCATTTGGAGGGGTGGGCCTTGGGTACTTTTTCGGGATCGATCCGCTCCTTGGAGCGTTTGCCTTTACGATGTGTGTGGCAGTATTCATGTGGTACCTGAATGAACGGGAACTGCAGAATACAGATACACTCACCGGTGCTGTCTGGGCAGCCGGGATGGCAGTTGGGATCATATTCATCGCGCTCACCCCGGGATACGCACCAGACCTCTTTAGTTATCTCTTCGGGAATATTCTCCTTGTACCAACAGGAGATCTCCACCTGATGGCAGCCCTCACCCTTATTATCTGTTGTGTAGTGTTACTCCTC
Organism: Methanocalculus sp. MSAO_Arc2; assembly: GCA_003838065.1. Taxonomy (GTDB): domain Archaea; phylum Halobacteriota; class Methanomicrobia; order Methanomicrobiales; family Methanocorpusculaceae; genus Methanocalculus. The sequence continues at coordinate 13,208 of QZAC01000195.1, read as the reverse complement.
TTTCCTCAGCTCGTTTCAGCAATTTTTGATACAGAGTATGCCGCTGTCAGAGGATTGCCGGTATCAGGACTCATACTTGTACTCTTTATCATGGTTGCGTTCACCGTTGTCCTCCTTATCTCTGTAGTCGGAATTATACTGGTCATTGCACTATTAACCCTGCCTGCAGCAACTGCCAGATTATTTTCCTATACGCTCCCTGCAATGATTGCAGGTGCAATCCTCATTGGATCTGCAACGGTGCTCTCAGGTATTGGTCTTTCTTATGTTTTCGACCTCCCCTCAGGGGCTACCATCATCCTTTCATGTGCTGTCATCTATGGAGGAGCTCTCAGCTGGCGCCACCTTCTCCTGGAATAGCCGGTACAATTCACAGCTCAAGGGCTTCCATTTCATCGAGGAAAGGCATCAGTGTTGTAATATAACGGCGATTTCTGCCATCGATGACAGCTTCACCGCATGCAATCACTTCGAGGATAAGAGGGAGTTCCCTGAGTTTATCGCGGAATCCCGGATCCTGAGTTGATGCAAATGATATAAACTTCCCAAGCGGTATAAATGGGCGTTCATATTCCGGCACTTTCCGGAAAGCCGACAGATCCTTCTCTATCGTTGAGCGTCGTGCTAGCTCTTCCTCAAAATACAGGAAGATATCGATATCGTACCGATGCCCAAGCTCTTCAAGTTCCAGGATATCTATTTTTTCTCCCGGAGCTACCGCAAAAGTGCGGCACTCCTCACCACTCCCGGTCTCCATACCTGTATTCTATGAAGTCCGGGCATAAGAGATTCACGATCTAAGAAAAGGAGGACCAAAGTCAGATCCTTGCAACGCTCATTCACAAAAAATCCTGTATATTGTGGGTACAGATGCAGCTGTTGAAGATCAATATCTTTATATTGCAGTCTGATAAATGCCGCTTAGGTGTGATACATGGTTGAAATGGTTGGCGATGACGCCAAAAGGGAAGAAAATTTTTTTCTCCTGATAGTCCTTCTCAGGGAAGGGACATTGAATTACCGGTGGCGTGCCGCCGAGGCTCTCGGAGATGAAGGAGACCTTCGGGCTGTTGATCCTCTCATTGAGGCGCTCGGCGATCCATATGTGGATGTTGCTTGGATTGCTGCGAAATCACTCGGTAAATTAGGAGATCCAAAGGCAGTGCCACCGCTGATTGAACTTCTCAAACACAAAGACAAGTGGAACAGAATCGGTGCTGCTGAAGGACTCGGCAGCATTGGTGATGAATCGGCTGTCGATCCGCTGATAGAGATCTTACAAAATGACACTGAGAAGAAAGTCCGGGAGAAGGCGGCATGGGCACTTGGCCAAATCGGTGGTGATGCAGCCAGATCGGCACTTGACAGGGTGAAAGATGATGATGATGAAACGGTTCGAAAAGCAGTTCTTGATGCAATTACGATGATTGATAACAAATGATCAGCTGCCCAATCTACGTCATGCAGCCCGGTTTATATATGGATACTCAAAAACCGATTCAGTGCAATCTTTGATACTGATTCATTTTGATGGAGCATATACTCTTTGAGAAAATCAGGGAATACAACAGGAATTCGAAAAGGAATACTAATAATCTCAGAACTCCATTAATGTAAGAATGAAAAAAGAAATCGGGAAAATTGTTGGTGTACTGGTTTTTATCTCAGTTATTCTCGCACCAATTGATCCAGAGGTTATCCCGATTGAGGCACGATATGCAGCCGCAGTCACACTTTTGATGGCTATATTCTGGGTCACTGAAGCCATCCCGCTTGAAGTGACTGCCCTTCTTCCAATCGTTCTCTTTCCTCTCCTTGGAGTTCTCTCTGTCAGGGAAGCGACAGCACCATATGCAGATCCAGTGATATTCCTCTTTCTGGGCGGTTTTATTATTGCGATGTCGATGCAAAGATGGGGACTGCATAGAAGGATTGCACTTTCTATCATCAATATTGTCGGCACGAGTCCACGGCGTCTTATTCTTGGATTCATGATCGCCACTGGTTTTCTCTCGATGTGGATCTCAAACACCGCAACTGCCATGATGATGATCCCAATTGCCATTGCGATCATAGCAACGGTGATGCCTGGATTAAATACAAAGTTAAACGAAATGACAGAAGAACAGCGGGATTTGGCCGGCTGCCTTATCATCGCAGTTGCCTATGCCGCAAATATCGGCGGGATAGCAACCATCATCGGATCGCCTCCAAACGGCATCTTCATCGCACAGATGAAGATCCTCTTCCCTGCTGCCCCTGATGTCGACTTCTTTACATGGATGAAATTTGGTATCCCGCTTGCTACTATTTTTATCCCAATTGTTTGGCTCTGGCTGATCAAGGTACCATACCGACACCTTCCACTGAAACTCTCCCAGGCAAAAGATGTCATCATGCAGGAGATGGAAGAGCTGGGGCCGATGAGCAGAGGAGAGAGGTGGACACTCTTTGTTTTTATCCTGACAGCATTCTGCTGGATCAATGCAAGCACCAAGGTGATCGGTAATGTCACCATTCCTGGCCTGGATCAGGTGTTCCCAGGCATAAACGATACCGTGATCGCTATCTTTGGAGCACTTCTCCTCTTTGTACTCCCGGTGAACTGGAAGGAAGGAATCTTTACTATGAATTGGGAGTGGGCTGTGAAGATCCCATGGGGAATATTGCTCCTGTTTGGAGGGGGTCTCTGCCTATCGGCTGCATTTATCCAGAGTGGGCTTGCAAAATTGATCGTTGATTCTTTCACGATGCTTCATGTCCTTCCAATCGCGTTGTTTGTGTTGATAGTCGCACTTGCTGTATCGCTTTTAACCGAGGTCTCTTCAAATACCGCCATCGCTTCGGTGATGATGCCAATCATGGCGGTCACCTCTGTTTCATTGGGTGTTCACCCCTATATGCTGATGGTGACCGCTGCAGTCTGTGCATCTCTGGCCTTTATGCTCCCGGTGGCCACTCCGCCAAATGCGGTTGCATTTGGAACAGGGTATATCGATATGCGTACACTGATCCGATCCGGATGGGCGCTGAACCTGATGGGAGTTGTATTCTGGACATTCTTCCTCTTCACCATTGTAATGTGGGCTCTTGGATTCACTCCGGACATTCCATCATGGGCAGTATCCACCTGATCTCTCCATTATCCTTATGTATGGAGAGGTCAATATCCTCTCATGACCCGGATAGTCATCAGAGATGACGAGAAGACCAGGGTTGGAGCTGGCGTCGAAGGGAGACAACAGAAGAAAGAGGAACAAGAGTTCGATGATGATTTCAACCAGAAAAAATCAAGATCACTGCAAACCTATGGTGGCCTGAAATTCGATAAAAAGAAGCAATCTGATATCTTTGAATCAAAACAACGATAAACCGATATGATACGCTGATCACCAGGGAATGATATCCTGATCTCTTTGAATCCTGATCTCGCGATCTCCATCAAATGTCTGGAGGAGGCCATAGACTGTAACACTATCTCCTATTCTCAGATCAGTTACCGCAATACCCTGTGGGATAAAGATTTTTACACCAGAGACCATGGCGATTGTATGCCCTCCTGTCCGGGTATCCCTGAGTTCTTCCACAATGCCTTCATGCGATACCCGTTTTCCATCATATAATGAGGGATCATATGGAGTGGAGAACAAAGCAGGCCCCGCAAGCGAGATCAGACCATGGAAAAGGAGGATCACCGCTATGGAGCCGGAGATGAGAAGAATTGCTTTCCTTTGTGAGGGATCCAGCATCATACAATCTCAACCGGATTACATATCAAGCGATAGGTTCATATGTTAACAGCGTTAACATAATTGTATGCAGTCACAAGTGCTGCCCCCCTCCTCAAAGAAGGTACTGACCCTTCTTGAGCAGGGAGGTTCAATGACACACAAGGATATTGTTAAAGAGAGCAGTCTGGCACCAAGAACGGTGAGGTATGCGCTGAAAAGGCTCAAGGAACAGGGTCTGATCCTTGAAAAGTTCAACTTCAGGGATGCACGGCAGATCATCTATGAATGCAGGGTTGATGAAACCCAGATGGCATCGGCATGAAAAAGCGGCTCTGCGACATCATGCTCTGTGACGAGCTGGCACGGAACTACCTCCCCCGAATGCGTGCGGAGCTTGTGTACCGGCTGGTGAATGGACAGGGGGTCAGGCAGAGCGAGGTTTCACGCAGGCTCGGGATATCACGTGCAGCCATATCGCAATATCTGAGCAGAAAGAGAGGATCAGGAGAGATCGAAGTCTCCGAGGAGATGGCTGCCATGCTTGACCGATGGGCTTTTGCCGTAATGAACGAAGAAAGAGGTAATATCACCATCTGTGATATCTGCCAGTGCGCAAAAAAGCAGAGGAAATAATCCTCTCAATCTCTTTTTATTCTCCTTCCGATGATAATCCCTGCAAAGAAGAGAATGATAGCACCAGCAATGGCAGGCTTAATCCAATTCTCTCCTGACATGGGTGATACATGTGAGGAGGTATACTCATTCCTCCAGTCATCTTCAAAAACCCTGAGATAATATGCAGCGGCATCCGGGTGATCGATGATAACACCCGCTTCCCTATTATTCATTGGTGAATTTTCATTCCAGTTGATGCTGGATACAAGAACAGCACGGTTGTCAACAATCACACCCTTCGTATGGATCCGGGTTGCCCCGCCCCTCCTGGCATCAAAAAGCCGGGCCTCGATCGGGAGGTTTTCCTGTTCTGCATGCATATTGATAAATGAAACTATCCAATCATTTGCACGGTCTCCCTGAAGATTGTACCATGTCGCATCAAGGATGATCCGTACATTCACCCCACGGCCTGCAGCATCGATAGCCGCATCCAGCCATGGGTTTGGATCATTCCGGGTCCAGTTTCTGATATATGCCTGCTGGATCTCAAGCGAGGTAGTCGCCCCGGCTATCAGTGCCGGGACGAGGCAGGAAGTATCCGGGGATATAACAGGAGTGATCGTGGCGCCGTCAATTCTAACCGGAGCATACCGGGATGCCTGGGATTGTGCATGGTAGTCACCCGGAACCGAGATTTCCCTGACAGGGATGATAGGGTAGATATCCCATCCCTTTGAGTCTTCGGCATAGACCATCGAAAAGTAATCGGCAAGACGGGGTTCGTGGATCCAGACGCCCCATCCCCTGTTGCCTTCATATCCTGTATATGGAATGCCACTCTGTTTGATATTCTCGCTGGTAATGATAACAGACTCTGAATCAACAATGAGATATTTTGCATGAAGAAAACGATAACGTGTAGGCTCACCACTCCCGGAACTGCCCATCATGTCAACTGGAATGCCGGATTGATTCAGTCCGGTGAGGAGATGTGCCTGATCGGGTGATATTCCACCAACCGGAATTCCTTCAACCAGAATCCGCACGGTGACACCCCGGTTGTGTGCGTCCTCTAAGAGCCCTGCGATACCCGGGTGAGTGAATTCATACACACTCATCTCAATGGAACGCTCAGCTGACGTAATTGCCTGTTCAAATACCTCATACGCAGAGTCAGGAGAGACAAAGAGTGTAACTGAAACATCTTCAACCAGGATCGGGGAGAAATCGCTCTGACCTATCATAAAGGGGCGGGGATTCCATACACCATCAACAATTCTATGAATCTGACCCCTGCGCGGTTTGACATCCCGTGGCCAGGCAATCTCAAACCGAAGCTCATCATGATAATAGAGCCGTATCTCGTCTTCCGGATTTGCCAGGTTGAACCGTCCGCTGCGATCCATATCAGGCACATCAGGGGTTGAGTACTCCCATTCAAAGTCAGGGTATGTTCCGTGAGTTATTTTGTATGAATCCGCTTTTCTGGCAATAACGAGATCGCCATCGATCCGGGTGCCTGGCGGGAAGCTGAGGACACCCCGTTTATCTTTGATGGTCCAGCCATCAAGGCTCCCCGAGCCGGAAAGGACGATGAATTCATCTGGATCATAGGGCAGGTAGGGATCCGGGCAGAAGGCAGTAATGGTTATACCCGCTGTTGCAGCCAGAGGAATGAAGAGCAGCGCCAGAAAAAGCGAGACCGCGAACCTGTACATGAATGAATAAGGATGTATTCCTTTATTGCCATCACGGTTTCATCTTCCTCTATGGATTGCGGTGGCTATGTCGTCAAACTGGGTGGTAGCCTCATTGATGTCCTGGATGATCTTATCCCGGTACTTCAGAAGAGTATGAAGAATATTTTAATCGTTCCCGGTGGTGGGTCCGGTGCTGAAGCCATCCGAAGACAAAACCCTCCCCCCGATACTGCACACTGGATGGCAATCCTCGCAATGGAGCATTTCGGACATCAGATCGCATCAACTGGCTTATCCCCTGTATCCCGTCTTTTTTTAGTGAAAAAACCTTCAGTTCTCCTCCCATACTGCCTTTTACGAAAGGAAGATCCATTCCCTCACTCCTGGGACATTACATCCGACTCCATTGCCGCATGGGTAGCCTGGTCATTGGATCTTCCATTAATCGTTTTGAAGTCAGTCGATGGAATCATCTCAGGTGGCAGGGTGCTTGATAGTATTCATCATTTTGTACCAACAGATACGGTCGATCCGGCTTTTCTTCCATTCATATTGGAAAAAAAAGTTCCAGCCATTGTCATAAACGGAAGAAGGAATGATTCTGTGAATAAAGCATTATTAGGTGACTGGTCTATAGGGACACGCATCATGGGAAGAACAGAGGAGTTATAACAGAAGTATCCCTACCATATAAGGGAGTTCAAATATGTCGATTGTTAAATGCACATCCTGCAACGCTCCACTTGCTGAGCAGGGAGCTACGGAATTTAAATGTCCTGAGTGCGCCGAGTTGATACGCCGGTGTGCACGGTGCAGATTGCAGAGCATTCAGTACAGCTGCCAAACATGTGGATTCCAGGGGCCGTAAAGATGGGAGCAGTTGCTGTTATTCTGAGAGTTATGCCTGAGTCTACCGAAGTGGACATCGAAACATTAAAAGGAGCCATCCGAGAAAAGATTCCAGGGGTTTCTGATATTGTTGAAGAACCAATCGGATTTGGTCTGGTTGCCATAAAAGTCGCATCTGTCATCCAGGATGAAGAAGGCGCGACTGATGAGATTGAATCAAAATTCCTTGAAATTCCTGGAGTTGAACGTGCGGAGATCGTTGATCTCAGCCGAATGATCTAATTATTCTTTTTAATTGAGCTGTATATTGAGATATTTCGCAATTATGAGCTTTCATCTCGTTTTTCAAGTATCTCAAAAACACGCCTGGTGACTTCGCGAATCTGTTCAGTTGAAGCCCGAAACGCTTCCACTTCATCATCTGCAAGTTTTATTGGAACCGGGAATACTCCACCCCGGGTAATGCGGGCAGGAACACCGATACAGACACTGCCGATATCGTGGACTTCCTGTTTTATAAAAGCAGATACTGTCAGAATCCTATGTTCATCCTCAACAAGAGTCCTGATTATTGTTGCGATAGCATCTCCGGGACCATAGACGGTTGAACCCTTGCTCCGGATAATGAGCGACCCACTCGTCTTGACCCGTTCAATCATCTCTTCTTGAGGAAGTCGGGAAAATGCAGGCAGATTGCTTATCTGAATGCCACCAATAGTTGTTGCAGACCAGAGAGGAACCATGGAATCACCATGTTCACCGATTATCCTGGTATGGACCTCTGAGACATGAACGTTGAAGAACTCAGCTATACAGGATTTCAGTCTCATTGAATCCAGATGCGTTCCAAGTCCAAAGACCCTGTGCGGCGGGAGATTTGAATATTTAAGAGCAACTCCGGTCATAACATCAACCGGGTTTGTGACAACGAAAAGGAGTGTATCAGATGCAGTTCTGCTGATCTTTTCAGCATATAATGCAACAATTTCAGCATTGGAAACCGCAAGATCGAGACGGGTCTGATCTGCTTTTCGTGCAACACCTGATGCCAGGATGATGATATCCGATCCACGGAGATCTTTTTCATCACAGCTCCAGCTGATCCGGGTGTTTGTTCCACGTGCGGCAAATGAGTCACGCAGGTCACGGGAAAGGCCTTCAAGGTACACCTGATTTCCTTCCCGGCCAAAGAGACATACCTCTTTGACATGAGGTATCTGGGAAATCGAATGGGCTGCATACGATCCCACCTGCCCCGTTGCTCCGATGATCGTCACTTTTACCATAGAAATCAATAGTTGGGAACGTGTCTTCGGTCGACCGCGCATACCGCCGTTCCACAGGTCCCCCTTCTCCACCCCGCTACCCCGTGGGCGCCAAACGTCCGCGGTGGGTCTGCTCCCTTCCGGGCCTAAACCGGTACCCACGGCAACAGGCCTCACCTCCCTCCGGAGGATTGGTCCCTGTCCGCTGACCTCACAGGACGAGGCTTCTACGTCGGAAGAGCCCGCTTCCCGGAAGCTGCCACGGCCTTCCTCAGACTTCGCCCCCCGCATGTCGACGGTTTCGGGTTACAGGTGACGTCTAACCACCCGGGCTAGTTCCCGTATACATTCTGCTTTTTTATGGGATAAATACATCCCCATGGTTTTTTGACTTCCATTCTGAGATGATCTCTTTAGATATCTCCTGGGAGGTTTTATCAAAAAGATCAATTACTGTCAGAAGGTTTTCTGCCGGGAGGTACGGTGAGAGGAGGCGATAATCACCCTGATATACCTCTGCCGATAGGACGCCGCGGACGGTTGCGACCAGATGGGGGTCGCTCCTCACCGGAGTTTGTGCCATCGCCTGATAACTTTCCCTGATATCGACATCTTCAATTCCAAGATAGGCATGGTTCACTTTAAGGTTAAACGCTGTCCAGAAGGCAGCAGCATACCAGGCATCATTGAAGATCACGTGTTGCACCCCGAGCCGTGCAGCCGCGATCCCGAGTGTTCCGGGGCCGCAACAGGCATCTACAAAAATCTTTGGCTGTTTTTTGAAGATCATTCGGTCCACAGAGATAATTTTTGGATTGATTGGCTTTGGAAATTCAATATGCATTGTTGATACCTGCTTGTAGATGACAATCGGACCAACCTGGGTTGCAAAGATATTTGCACGGACATCACAGCCTGCAAGGAGAATGTGTGTCTTTGGTGGTTCCATGGTGTCGGGATCGATGAGCCCGGGCACAATATGGGTGTCACAGACGACTCCCCTGACCTCCGGGACCTCATTAAATATTCGTTCTGCTGTCATTTTCTTGAATCGGTCTGTCAACAGCACTAATGAGCGAGGGGGGAGATATGGCGCCTCATTGAGAACAAGCCCGGGGTGAATGAGCGGTGTTCCAATATCCTTAAGGGCCTCTGACCCGTTAATGTCCCCTTCATCAACTCCGATTTGGTACATCAGGGCATAGACATCATCGATAAAACGCTTGCCGCAGCTGCAGGGAGAGGGAGTGAGGTAGTCGGGTGGTGGTGCGTTTTTATCAAGGTACCTGCCCCTGCACCGGGGACAGGGGGCGAAGATTGTCTCCATTATATTGATGAGATCAAAGGCATCGGCGACGCAGTCGTCACCACAGACCGGGCACTTCATATACCCCACTTGGAGGTTCAGAAGATAAAAGATCGGCGATCCCTTCTCCAGAAAGCGCGGTTGTTTTCGGGTTAAAGAGAGGCATATACCGGGAAAAAGGTAGATTTCCTATCGTACTGCAACATTCAGGGAGCATAATAGAGTAGATATACCACCATTTCTTATGCGCGCCTGTTCCAGGAGGAATGGACATTATCTTAAACTCCTCACAACATGGAAGAGAAAGTTGCAAAAGAGCAATATCACGTCCAATAGCCTGTTCGATTCAATGGAGATGTATTGGTAGAACGCAATATGATCGGTACCTGAAGTGAAGCTGCTGAGCAAGACCATAGAGGATCTTATAAGAGCCTGAATGGCCACTCACCTTGTAAAGGTAAAGAGGGAACGTGATGTAGTCAGTCTTTGCCAAATCCATGCAACGATCAGTTCCATCCTGCTCTAGCGGCAGGCGGGACGATATCATCGTATGCCTGATCACACGCCAGCACATCAGAGATTGTTATGCTGTCAGTATCGATCACTGATTGTGCAGAATAAAGACGTAATCGAACAGATAATACGATACACACCAAGAACGGCTCTTAACCATAAGTCGATCCGATTCTCTTAAGCCGGGCACCTACACGATCATGCTGTCGTGTCGGGCACCAGTCAACAATCACGATCACGGGAGCCAGACCAGACTGCTGCCTATTCTCCGGTCGATGAAACTGAATCACCTGTTACCAGGATGATTCATGATCCACCTGAACCTCTTAAGAACAGAAATGGGCCTGATGCGATTTGAACGCATGACCGCCCGGTTATGAGCCGGGCGCTCTAACCGGCTAAGCTACAGGCCCAGGTGGTGAACGGTACGGGGGAAAACCTGTATCGCAGCATATACATTGTCCTGTAAAGTAAAAAAGGTGTGGTTTGAAGGGATTTATATCGATTAATCACCAGATGCAGCCAGGCATAAAATAAGCCTGGCAAATCCCGTCTCTCACTTCCTATCCTCCATTTCTTACCTTGATAGCGTTGCTTACACTCTGTTGTGACCCAGATGAACAAAGAGGATCAAAGAAACGCCATGCTCAACCTGGTGATATACCTGATGATGATGTCAACTACCCGGCCTAAAGGGGGGCATGCAATAGCAATGAACGTTGCAGGCTCTCTGCAGACGTTAGATTATCGAAATGTCGTAAGTCACCCTGTCTTCATCTGAAATATCGATTTCTAAGAGAAAATAATTTATTCTTTGAGTAGATCCACATCTATCAGGAGGTAATAGATATGGATAATGATAATATCGAAATCGATCATTCTTCTGCCTATTTCTGGCTCTGCCCACATTGTGGGGATGAGTGCTATCCTCTGGAGCCGGATGTGGCCGTCGTCATCGTCTGCGAAACATGCGGCGAATCATTTGAAGTGGAACATATCGGATGCATTCAGGATGAGGAAGATCCTCAAGATGAGGATTTCTGAAAGTGTCTTAGTGAAATCGATGTGGCCGACGGGTGGGCAGAGAAGGACAGGAATCAACACACGCTGATCTGCTCTGCCGGATCTGCAGACGCATAAGTATATCCCGGAGCACACGGAGGAAAAGCTGCACCTGATTGAATTCTCGCGCATGAGGTCACCTTCACCTATGCGCCGGGACGGTTCAGACAGAAATGATCATCAAGGGATGAATACCTGGAATGCATACCGATTGCGGGTATTTCCAACATCACCATTTCACGGCGAGTTTTTCTTTTCTCCTGACCACCATCAGCGAACCGGCGCTCACCAGTAATGATTCAGGATGCTGACTTCAGCGAAGTAAAGAAAAGATTGCTGGCAGATAGCATCACTCTCCATGAATATCGGTGCAGATAATGCCAGATCATCACTGAGTACGCGTTCTGAGATAACCGTGAACAGATAGAAACATGCATCTAGCTTTATTTATAGAGCCATATTGTATGTCATCTGAGAGAAGACAGGGAACATGCCTCCTCTGCCGCAAGGATATCAGCTTACACAAGACAGAGGCCCATCTAAGACACTGCCTTGAAGAGTCGTTCTGGCCGATGAGAGATGCTTCATCTCTCCTTATCCTCGCACAATCGGTAAGACACCCACAATACTGGATGGTGCTTCTTCTCAGATGCAATGCAGAAATCTTCGATCTCGAAAGCCTTATCCGGGATATCTGGTTTGAATCCGGATCAGATGAAGCATACTGCAGGATCAAAACGAGTTCATATTTTACACATCCGGATGTGAACCAGCTGGATATGTATCATCAGATCCATGATCAGGTGCAACCAGGAGATCAGATCACCTATGGATATGGGAAGTGGTCTGCTGATACCGTGCATATGACGGTGCTTGGTGAGATTGAAGTAGCCCCTCAGAATAGCATGGCATCTGTTCTTGCACGAAATAACCCCCCTGCTGAAAAGTGTATGATATGTGGAAACGATGCATTGTATGGCGTTGACAACAGCAGAGTGCTGGGAGGACCGCATTATATCTGCACCACCTGTATACTAACCAATGCACGAGGAATGAGAGAAACAAATATTCAGCCTCTGTATAACTCTCCGAGGATGACGTTCTGTTATGAGTCTAAAAATCTTCGCTCAGCACTCTGTTGGTATCCTCCTGGATATGATACCGAAGATCTCTATCCTCTTAAGGAGAGCTTCATATTATCTCTCGTGCTGAATATTCCCACCGATACGAATAATATCCAGGATGTTTCGGCTTTGGAGAAGATCGTTGAAGAGAAGAGCAATCGTGCGATACGTGAGCTATCGGATGCTCTGTGTGATTTTGCACACGAGGAATACTGCCGGTACGGCAGGATAACCGCCATCAGGTCGACGATGATTATCGTGAGTATAATAATAACCATATATACCTGCTCTTCACGGAATTATCAGGACTGGGATGCAAAATCTGTCGCAGATTGCCTAGAAGAAGGATTGGCAGGCCTTAATTTTATACACCCCTCCTGGAGAGAAGAGATCGTACCAACATTTTTACGGTTTGTAGCCCATCTCGAAAGAAAAGACAATATTCGGAATGCCGGTGCCATTTGCAATTTGATCAGCGATAGAGAGAGACGAATTATCAATCAATTTGAAGACGGGCGAATTGACAGGAGAATATTTGCTGAGTTTAAGGATGCCATAGTCAAGGAGTTTGGATGCATCTTCGATGAAAGCGGGAGTTGTGGAAGATTTATACATTCAATGTCGCCGGAATGCCGGGTGGGTCTGGATACCCTGCATACTGTCCAGAGACAGATCGATATGGCAATTATTGTAATGGAAGGGGATCTGAATCTGGTATTTGATGATGATAACCTCTTCCCTGTTATTGTTATCAAAACAAAATGCTCTGCGTTCTCCCGACATGTATTGCATTATCCTGATGATGAGATCACAGAGAACTGCAACATCATAATCGAGTCAATCGCAAAGCATCCCGAGAAGCCATTGACACGCGGAAATCCGGACCTCTGGGCTGCAGCAATCATCTATCTGGCATGCATCAAATGTGGATTTACAGGCTTTACGGGAAATAAGAAAGATGTGAGAGAGAGCATCGCGGAATTCTATGAGAGAAAACCCGGATCAATCCAATCGAAAGTATCAGCAATCAAACGATACCT
>QZAC01000194.1 GCA_003838065.1 Methanocalculus sp. MSAO_Arc2 | reverse complement strand
CCTGCATGTACGGGGCAGTCGGGGCGTTTGCAACCGGCATCGGCTCAACCGACATGGGTTTTGCACTCAAGTTCGGTGCCCTCTATTTCCGTGTGCCCGAAACAATCAGCATTGATGCACAGGGAGCCTTTAACAAAAGAGTAGGGGCAAAAGACTTTATCCTCAGGCTTGCCGGAGATATCGGGGCAGATGGGGCCACCTACCGTGCACTCGAATTTAATGGGCCTGCATTCTCTTCTATGAACATGGCAGGGAGGATGACCTGCTGCAACATGGCAATTGAGATGGGCGGAAAAGCAGGGATTGTCCCGCCTGATGCAATCACCATGGAATATCTGAGAGATCGGCGTTCCTTTGATCCCGTCGATATCGCACCCGATCAGGATGCCAGCTACCTTGAGAAACACTCATATGATATCTCAGACCTCGCCCCCCAGGTCGCAGTTCCCCATAATGTCGATAACGTCGTCCCTGTCGAAGACGTTGCAGGAGAAAAGATCGACCAGGTCTTCATCGGGTCCTGCACAAACGGGAGATTCGAAGATATGCAGGAGGCCGCAGAGGTTCTTGGAAAAGAGACATTTTCTGAGAACGTGCGGGTGATAATCATACCGGCATCCCGTGATGAATATCTCAAGACGCTGCGTGCAGGCCTCATCGAGCAATTTGTTGTGGCAGGTGCACTGGTCGAAGCACCCTGCTGCGGCCCCTGCATGGGAGGTGCTTTTGGCCTCCTTGCACCGGGGGAAGTCTCTCTTTCAACTTCAAACCGCAACTTCCGGGGGCGCCAGGGGAGTACTGATGCATACGTATACCTTTCATCACCGGCGACCGCTGCTGCGAGCGCCATCTATGGTGAGATCACCGATCCAAGAGAGGTGTAGCTGATGAGGGTCTGGAAATTTGGAAATGACATTGATACCGATGCGATCATACCGGGCAGATATTTAACAATCTATGATGAGAAAGAGCTTGCCCGGCATGCATTTGAAGGAACCCGTGATGACTTCTCAAAACAGGCAGAAGACGGTGATATCATCGTTGCCGGCAGAAATTTCGGTTGCGGATCATCCCGTGAACATGCACCGCTTGCCATCCGTGGCTCCGGTGTCAGAATAATCATTGCAGAATCCTTTGCACGCATCTTCTACCGGAATGCAATCAACACCGGCCTGCTTCCCATTACCTGTTCAGATGCAGGCAGGATGAACGATGGTGCCGTTGTCACCGTTAATACAGAAGAGGGATATATCGAAACCGATGGAGTCCGGTACCCAATCGATCCGGTCCCTGATTTTCTGCTTGAGATTATCAGAGCAGGCGGACTGGTTGAATATGCACGGGCACATCCGGAGGTACAGACATGCACAGAGTAGCATTGATAGGCGGTGACGGCATCGGCCCTGAGATCATTTCTGCAGGCAGAACAGTTCTTGATGCGGCCGCAGAGCAGTTTCACTT
>QZAC01000193.1 GCA_003838065.1 Methanocalculus sp. MSAO_Arc2 | reverse complement strand
TCGATTGCACCGGATGCGTATCGAGCGGCATGTAGTGAATGGGTTAAAAATTTTGACCTATCTTTTTTTGTGAATAAGATACGCAATGTCGCACAAAAAATGAGGAGCTGAAAGTTAAAAATTTAATTTAATTATTCATTAAGTATCCAGAATGCTTATAAAATTTTCCATCCAACATATAATATCATGGCATCTTCAATAGACGGCGTTCATCTCAAACACCTCCGGGTTATTCCCGACGAGCGGGGATGGCTGATGGAGATCCTCAGGTGCGATGATGAGATCTACCAGCAGTTCGGCCAGGTCTACCTCACAACCGCCTATCCCGGTGTTGTAAAGGCATGGCACTACCATAAGAAACAGACCGATAACTTCACCTGTGTCCATGGGATGATGAAGGTGGTGCTCTATGATGCACGTCCCGAATCACCCACCCATGGCAACCTCATGGAGCTCTTTGTCGGTGAGAAGAATCCGGTGCTTGTGAGTGTTCCGCCCGGTGTCTATCATGGTTTCAAGGGGATTGGAACCGAGACGGCATTCTTTGTCAGTGTTCCGACCCTGCCCTATGACTATAATGAACCAGATGAGTACCGACTTCCCCCGGATACCGATGAGATCGATTATGACTGGGGACTTGCTCCGGGGCTTATCCATGGGTGAAGAGAATATGACGTTCCTTGTCACAGGCGGTCTTGGCTTCATCGGGAGCAATTTTATCCGGCATATGCTCTCCGCATACCCGGACTGCACCATTATAAACCTTGATCTTGCAACGTACGCAGGTAACTCCGAGAACCTCCGCGATATTGCAGATGATCCGCGGTACCGGTTTGTGCATGGCGACATCTGTGACTTTGCTCTTGTTGATTCGATCTTTGCAGACAACGCGATCGATTCAGTTGTTCATTTTGCTGCCGAGAGCCATGTCGATCGATCGATTACGGATGCCTCTGTCTTTGTCAGGACAAATGTCCTTGGCACACACACTCTCCTCGAAGGGGCACTGAAGTACGGGCTCTCCCGCTTCATCCATGTCTCGACAGATGAGGTGTATGGCAGTATCATGGAGGGATCATTTGGGGAGACTGATAACCTCAATCCCTCAAGTCCTTATTCTGCGAGCAAAGCTGGATCAGATCTCCTCGCACTTTCATACTGGACAACGCACCGCCTGCCGGTGATCGTCACGAGATGTACCAATAACTTCGGTCCATACCAGTACCCGGAGAAACTGATCCCGCTCTTTGCGACAAATCTGATTGATAATAAGAAAGTCCCTGTCTATGGAACCGGAAAGAATGTCCGCGACTGGATTTATGTGCTGGATCATTGTAAGGCGATCGATCTCCTTCTGAGCGCCGGAACCCCCGGCGAGATCTACAATATCGGGAGCGGCAATGAAAGGAACAATATCGAGATCACCATGACGATTCTTGACATCCTCGGATTCGATGAATCGATGATCGAGTATGTCGAGGATCGGAAAGGCCATGACTGGCGTTACTCTCTTGATTCCACAAAGCTCCGCGGAATGGGATGGAATCCGGAATATGACTTTGCAACGGCTCTCACAAAGACCGTCGAATGGTACGCTGAGAACGAATGGTGGTGGCGCCCATTAAAACAGTGAATCCCGAGAAGGTGCTGATCCTCGGTGCATATGGGATGCTGGGATCCGATCTCCAGAAAGCCTTTCATGGGGCCGAACTTCGGGGCCATGAACTGGATATTACTGATGAAGCTGCGGTTATGGCGGAGATACGTGACCTTCAACCAGAACTTGTGATCAACGCAGCAGGGTTTACCGATGTCGATGGCTGCGAGGATCAGCAGGAGTATGCATTATCTGTCAATGGAGAGGGGCCGGGATATATTGCGGCTGCCTGTAAGAGGGCAGGTGCACGGCTTATCCATTACAGTACAGACTATATTTTTGATGGAACCAGCCCCGAGTATATCGAATCTGATACCCCAAACCCGATCAACCAGTACGGGACATCAAAGCTGCTGGGTGAGCAGAGGATCGCCTCACTCACCGATGATTACCTGATTATCCGTACCTCATGGCTCTTTGGGAAAAATGGAAAGAATTTTGTTGATACCATCCGTGGACTGTCAAAAGAGATGGATTCAGTTCGTGTTGTTGATGATCAGATTGGAAAACCCACCTATACCCGTGATCTTGCCTGGAAAACAAAGGAGATACTTGGATCTGCACCCGGTATCTATCACATCACAAATGATGGACTCTGCTCCTGGTTTGGGTTTGCCTCGGCGTTTATTGACAACGCAGTTCCCTGTTCAAGTGCAGAATTTCCACGGAAGGCAAAGCGGCCGAAATACTCGGTGCTGACGAATACCAGGACATCTCCTCTGCGAAGCTGGCGGGATGCGCTCAACGATTATCTATCTGGTGAATGACAATGAAAGGAATTATTCTTGCCGGGGGTACCGGCTCCCGGATGTATCCGCTCACAAAAGTGACGAACAAACACCTGCTGCCGGTCTATGACAAACCGATGATCTGTTACCCGCTTGAGATGCTGATCAATGCAGGGATCACAGAGATCATGATCGTCTCCGGGCGTGGACATGCCGGCCATTTCCTTGAACTGCTTGGGTCCGGCGCTGAGTACGGGGTGCATATCACCTACGAGATCCAGGAAGCCGCTGGTGGCATTGCCCAGGCTCTTGGACTTGCCGAAGGCTGGGTAGATGAGGAAGCAGTCGTTGTCATCCTTGGCGACAATATCTTCCAGGACTCGATTAAAGATGACGTAGCGGCATTTTCTGGCGGTGCAAAGATCTTTTTGAAGCCTATATCTGATCCGCACCGGTTCGGGGTAGCAGAGCTCCATGATAATCGTGTGGTTTCAATTGAGGAGAAGCCGAAGGAGCCAAAATCCGATCTTGCCGTCACCGGGCTGTACATGTATGACAACCATGTCTTTGAGACCATCAAAAGCCTCAAGCCATCCGGGCGGGGCGAGCTTGAGATTACTGATGTCAATAACGACTATGTCCGGCGGGGAGAGATGCAGTATTCTGTCCTTGATGGACACTGGAGTGATGCAGGGACGTTTGACAGCCTGCTCCGGGCAAGCCTCCTCGTTCAGAAACTTCGAAAGGCAGACAAGAGTGAGTGAATCGTTGGGATGTTGTGGCCATCTGGCGTTGAGTAGTGCATGATCAGTGTTGTGATTGTAAACTATAATGGAAGAGTGTTCCTTGAGCCATGCCTGACATCCCTTTCCGCCCAGACATATACTGATCACGAGGTGATCGTCGTCGATAATGGCTCGACTGATGGTAGTGTCGAATTTCTTGAGGAGAATTTCCCTGATATCCATCTCATCAGGCTTAAAGAGAACCTGGGGTTTGCCGGAGGGACAAATGCAGGCATTCTGGCTGCATCCGGCGAGTATATCATGACGCTGAATAATGATACCCGGCTTGAGCCTGACTGCCTTGCCGAGCTTGCTTCCGTGATGAATTCGAGTGATACAATAGGAATGTGTGCATCAAAGATGCTCTTCCCCGATGGTCGGATTAATTCAACAGGAATATGTATCTCCCGAAGCGGGGCTGCCTGGGACCGGGGGATGTATTCCAAAGACCGCGGGCAATATGATCTTTTGCAAGACGTATTTGGCGCCTGTGCGGGTGCTGCACTCTATAGGCGCCTGATGATCGATCAGATCGGGTTGTTTGATGAAGATTTCTTCCTGTATATGGAAGATGT
>QZAC01000192.1 GCA_003838065.1 Methanocalculus sp. MSAO_Arc2 | reverse complement strand
TTCACGAGCTAAATCCAGTAACATAAAATACTCCTCGTCCTTGAGCATGTGAATCCCAGATACTCTCTGGTTGCACATTGGGGATTTTTATTCCGACACAACTGGGGAATTTTATCCCGACCCGTTTGGGTATTTTTACCCCGACGAAACTGGGGAAAAGTAAACCGACATTGACAATTATCAGGTTAACGTACTTTCAGATGAATTAAATAATCAAAAACGTAATGTCGGAAGGAAGTATGAGAACTGGTATAATCAAGCACAGATTCTTGTTACGGAATATTTACCCGAGAAAAGCTCCATTTTTGAACAATATTATTCTGATGGTCCTGGGCATGATCATGGAGGGCATGTGGTTGATTTACTTTTTCTTGAGTGTGTATTTACAACAAACAAAGATGAAATCATACAGAGGTTTATTGGTGTCTTTGAAAAACAACGCAGTATATTATTGAGTATACCAGATGTAATTACAGCTCGGAAGTTGAATCTAAGAAATATTATTTCCATTGATTTCATAACACAAGAAATTGATGAAGCTGAAATTTTATATGAAAAAGGATATGCCAGGTGTGCTTGTACTCTTGCAGGTGTCGCGCTTGAAAGACATTTAAAGACGTGGTGTGATATAAAACAAATTTATTATATGCCACGAGTTGGAATTGTAAAACTAGCGGAATTCTTGTTAAAAGATGGGCATCTTGACGTGACAGAAGAGAAGGAAATGGTCTATCTTGCTGGTATCCGTAATGATTGTTCTCATCCAAACGAAGTCGATACACAAAAAGTGCGCCAATTGATTGAGGCTGTTAAAAGATATTTAAACAGACCGATAACGTAGAATCTCGTCTGTTCCAAACCTTCAACCCCTGCCGCCACCAACATATCCCCAATGCTCCGCAGCCCGATCCTCATCTGCGCAACCGCCCTCCTCCTCATCCTCATCCTCATCCTGTGCCCCGCTGCCGCTGCGGAGAACGAGTCTGTATTCTTCCACATCAACGAAGGCTGTGATTATGTCGAGGCACGGCAGTATACCAAAGGCATCGCATCGTTCGACCGAGCAATTGAGCTTGAGCCGGAGTTCAGCCTGCCGTGGTATAATAAGGGCGTGACGTTCCATGAGATGCGACGATATGACGAGGCCTTGGAGTCCTATGACCAGGCGGTTGCTCTCGACCCCTATAACCCCGACACATTGTTCAACCGTGGCATCGTGCTCCAGACACTCGGACGGT
>QZAC01000191.1 GCA_003838065.1 Methanocalculus sp. MSAO_Arc2 | reverse complement strand
TATGGACGGAAGTTGCACCATATATTGAACGACGAAATGGATGGCTGGTTCTCGATGATACTGTGATTGACAAAATCCATTCCGAGAAGATCGAAACCACACAGTATCAGTGGAGTGGGAAGCACAGGAAAGTGGTGAAAGGAATCGGTCTGGTCACGCTGGTCTAAACCGATGGAACGAATACGTTTCCCGTTGATTACCGGGTCTATGACATCGATTGTGATGGGAAAACCAAGAACGATCATCTCCGTGATATGCTTCAAACGGCAAAAGATCGTGGTTTCAACCCATATTTTGTCATGTTTGACAGCTGGTATTTTGGTATTGACAATCTGAAGTTTCTCAACCGTCTTGGCTGGAACTGGTTTACTCGTGTCAAGAAGAACCGTATGGTGAATCCTGACCGAAACGGGAATGTCCATGTTTCTTCACTGACGATTCCGGATGATGGATTAGAGGTTCATTTGAGGAAATACGGTTTTATTCGGGTATTTCATTCTGTAAATAAAAAAGGAAATGACCGGTACTGGGCCTCAAATGTTCTGACAATGGATTATAATGACAGGAAAAACCTCCAGGCAATCTGTTGGTCAATTGAAAACTATCATCGTGCCCTGAAAGAACTGTGTTGCGTTGAAGATTGTAACGTCCGAAGGGAAGCGGGCCAGAGAAATCATATTAATTGCTCAATTCGGGCATATATCCGATTAGAAGCCGTGAATCAAGAACAGGATATCACGATCTATCAGGCAAAATGGGAGATCCAGTCGAATGCTATAGCCGAGTATCTGAAGGACCCAAAATATGCGCTCTAAATTTTTTTCTGAGGGCTATGCGTAAGTCCTATCATTTCATTTTTGAGCAGTAGAACACGGTTCCCGGATAGCTTTATTTACTATGAATAGCTATGAACGTTTGTTAACGTTACGAAGGAGCAGGTTTGTCATTCATTAACGTCGACGTCATAAACTCCAGAATTCAAAAATCTACGGTGCCAGCATTGGCCAACAGAGATCCGCCCACAGAGATCGGTCCACAGAGATCGGTCCACAGAGATTGGCGCACAGTGCCTTCAATCTTTCATTTTCAAATGCGTTCGTGATGACACAAGAGCTGAGCGACCAATGGAGCTTCTGAGATCTGGTCCTTTCCATGTTACAATTGGAGGATGATACCTATGATTTCGGTCCGGACACATGGAAGACTGCAGGCAGTCCTTGTTATCGTACTATTCTGTCTCTGTATTGTTGCAGGGGTGCATGCAGCTGGAGGGAGCAGTATATCCCTGGCAAGTACGCCCATGGATATTGAATGGCAGCTGTGCCTTGGAGGAAGCATTGAG
>QZAC01000190.1 GCA_003838065.1 Methanocalculus sp. MSAO_Arc2 | reverse complement strand
TCGAATTGAAATATACAGGAGATTTTGGGGAGTCCAGGTCAAATGATCCTGAAATAGAGTAAAAAAGAGCCGGCACGCCCTGGCGGTCTGGATAAGAGTATTTACTTGAAGTAAAGGATAAATATATATAGAACTGCATTGCAATAGTTACTGAAACACTTTTGTTGATCTTCTCTGGAGGATGATGAAAAGAGACAGACAGGACGATATCATGAGCGAAGAGAAAAACGACTGGTCAAACGCCAATGGAGATCAGGAAGAACAGCCCCCTGAGATCTCCCGGGCAGAATACGAGGAACTTTATGACAAATACCTCCGTCTCGCCGCTGATTTTGAAAATTTCAAAAAGAGAACGGCACGAGAACAGGAGCGTTTCGTCAGGTTCGCAAATGAACAGTTTGCATTTGATATCCTTGAGATCCTCGACAATCTTGAACGGGCACTACAGGCTGATGACAACGATCTGAGAGACGGGCTTATCCAGATTCACAAGCTCTTTCTCTCAGTCCTTGAGAGGCATGGTATAAGCCCTGTTGATTGTGAACATACCCGATTCGATCCAAATGAACATGAAGCAATTGCACACGTCGAATCTGATCAGGATGAAGGTATGATCGTTGACGAAGTGCTCCGTGGGTATCGTATGTATGACAGAATAATCAGATGCGCCAGAGTGGCAGTATCAAAAGGTAAAGAAAATACGGAGGAATAAAATATGGCTCGTGAAAAGATTCTCGGCATTGATCTTGGAACAACAAATTCCTGCATGGCGATCATGGAAGGCGGATCGGCAAAAGTCATCCAGAACGCAGAAGGTGCACGGACAACTCCGTCAGTTGTTGCGTTCTCAAAAGATGGCGAGCGCCTGGTTGGAAATGTTGCAAAACGGCAGGCAGTAACAAACCCGGGCAGGACAATTGCCTCGATCAAGAGAAAGATTGGGACAAACGAGACCGTTGAGATCGGAGACAAAAAGTACACCCCACAGGAGATATCTGCAATGATCATTCAGAAGTTGAAGGTTGATGCAGAAGCCTACCTGGGAGAAAAGATAACAAAAGCGGTCATTACCGTTCCTGCATACTTCAATGATGCACAGAGGCAGGCGACAAAGGATGCAGGTAAGATTGCCGGCCTTGAGGTGCTCAGGATCATCAATGAACCAACCGCAAGTTCACTTGCATACGGCCTTGACCGTGAGGGAGAGTCCACGATCCTGGTATATGACCTTGGCGGCGGGACATTTGACGTCTCGATTTTGACCCTGGGTGACGGCGTGTTTGAGGTGCTTGCCACAAACGGCATCAACCATCTTGGAGGCGACGACTTTGATGACCGCATCATCGATTTCCTCGTTGATGACTTCAGGAAAAAGGAGGGGATCGATCTCAGGAAGGATCCGGTCGCCCTTCAGCGGCTGAAGGATGCAGCAGAGCGGGCTAAAATTGAGCTGTCCAGCGTCCAGAAGACAAATATTAACCTTCCCTACATTACCACATCAGATACTGGCCCCAAATTCCTTGATATGGACCTCACCAGGTCAAAATTAGAGCAGCTCATTGGTGATCTTGTTGAAAAGACCACCGGGCCGGTCAAAAATGCACTCAAAGATGCAGGACTTGAAGCCAAAGATATCAATCATGTACTCCTTGTCGGTGGATCCACACGGGTGCCCCTGGTTGTTGAAACCGTCAAGCGTGTCCTTGGGAAGGAGCCGGATAAGGGGATCAACCCTGATGAATGTGTCGCCCTTGGTGCAGCCATTCAGGGAGCCGTCCTCTCGGGAGAGACAAAGGACGTTGTTCTCCTTGATGTAACCCCACTCACACTCGGCATTGAGACGCTTGGAGGCATCGCCACATCACTCATCGAGCGAAATACGACAATTCCGACACGCAAGAGCCAGATCTTCTCAACCGCTGCAGACGGCCAGACCAGTGTCGAGATCCATGTTGTCCAGGGTGAGCGCCAGTTTGCACGCGACAACTTCTCGCTCGGAAGGTTCCAGCTGACCGGCATTCCGCCCGCACCACGGGGTATACCCCAGATCGAAGTGACGTTTGATATCGATGCAAACGGAATCGTACATGTATCGGCAAAAGACCTTGGTTCAGGCAATGAACAGTCAATTACGATCTCAGGCAAAAAAGACCTCTCAGATGACGATATCGAGAAGATGGTCAAAGACGCCCAGACCTTTGAAGAAGAAGATAAAAAGAAGCGCGAAGAGATCGAGATCAGAAACAACGCTGATATGGCTGCATACAGCGCTGAAAAGCTGATCAAAGAGAGTGCAGAGAAAATTGACGACGCAGACAAGACCTCAATCGAAGAGGCGGTTTCTGCCCTCAGAACAGCGCTTGAGGGAGAAGATACGGTCGTCATCAAGGAGAAGATGGATGCACTTCAGGATGCTGTCTTCGCCGTCACCACAAAACTCTATCAGCAGGCAGCTCAGGCAGCAGAAGAAGGAACCGGTGCAGCAGGTACGGAAGGTGCCGATGACGATACAGTCGTTGATGCCGACTACGAAGTCAAGAAAGAGTGAGTCAGATGGTTGCGGAGAGCTACTATGACATCCTCGGCGTTCCAAAAAACGCACCAGAGAAGGAGATAAAACGAGCCTACCGCAGCCTTGTCCGGAAGTATCATCCGGATGTCTGTAAGGATGAGGGTGCAGAAGATCGCTTCAAAAAGATCAATGAAGCATACAGCATCCTCTCCGATGATGAGAAGCGCCGCCAGTATGACCAGCTCGGCCATGAAGCATTT
The DNA here is from genome assembly GCA_003838065.1 of Methanocalculus sp. MSAO_Arc2. Classification (GTDB taxonomy): domain Archaea; phylum Halobacteriota; class Methanomicrobia; order Methanomicrobiales; family Methanocorpusculaceae; genus Methanocalculus. Next base: position 3,410 of record QZAC01000190.1, on the reverse strand, counting down.
ACCAGTGCCTCGAAAGGCAGCTACAGTGGTGCTGGGGGTGCAGGATATGGCTTCTCATCTGACTTTGCCGGATTTGGAGATATCTTTGATTCGTTCTTTGGAGGACGGGGTCCACGGGCCGGGCCCCAGCGTGGTGCAGACCTCCTGATGCGGATCTCCGTCTCTCTCAGGGATGCCGTATTCGGAACAGACCGGGATGTGAGGGTGATGCATGCTGAGGCCTGCCCCTCCTGCGATGGCACCGGGAGTGCAAATAAACAGCAGAAGACCTGCTCAAGGTGCGGCGGGAGCGGACAGATGCGCTCCGTCAGCCAGTCTCTCTTTGGCCAGTTCGTCAGGATGACCACCTGCACCGAATGCGGCGGGAGAGGCAGGATACCGGAGGAGATGTGCAAGGCATGCAGTGGGAGCGGCCACACCCAGGTGCAGAGGACCGTCACCGTCCATATCCCGGCCGGCGTAGAATCCGGGATGCGGTTGCGGATGGAAGGGTATGGTGAAGCAGGAGAGTATGGGGCTCCAACCGGGGACCTCTTCATTGAGGTTATGGTCGAATCTGATCCCCGGTTTGACCGGAAGGGAGACAACCTCGAGACCGGCGTTGAGGTCTCTCCTGCACAGGCGGTTCTTGGATCAGAAGTCGAGATTGAGACTATCGATAAACGAAAAGTCAGCCTGAAAATACCTCCCGGTGTTCAATATGGAACCGCACTCAGGATACCTGGCGAAGGTGTTCGGCGGAGGGGGCGCCCAGGCGATCTGCTTGTGCGGGTGATCATCTACACACCAAAAGACCCCGATTCTGAGATAGCGGCGTTATATGAACAGATCCGCGAGCTTGAGATACAAACAGAAGAGAAGGAAGGCGGCAGAAAAACAACATCAAAAGGCAAGAAGGGCTTTTTTGATAAAATGATGGGCAGGTAATCCTTCACCTATATATCCCCCCTATCCGCTTCTTTTCTGAATACCCGCTCCTGTCCATACCACTCACAAACAGCTGTTCCCTCTGGAGAGAGGAGCCATAATGGGACAGATACTATGTCTGATGGGACAGGTATTTCTTCTCTTATAACATATAGAGAGATGGATGAAACTGCTTTTTGAACTCTCCGGGGAACATCCCGATCTCCCTGCAGCTGAGATCGGATGTATCGGATCAGTAACAGCACGTGCACCACAGGTTGCAATTGCCGACTGTTTGGTCCCGGGAGATACAGTCCGGCTTGCCCAGACCCATGTAGTGATGGAGTACCTGGGCGAGTGTCCTGCGGAAAAAAGAGAGATCATCTCTCTCCTCCGCGATCTCTCGCTTACGGCAAGCAAGCCGTTTGCATGCCGGGTGAAAAGAATTCATCCAGCGGTACTCCCAATACACCGGCTTGACCTGGAACGGATGATGGGCAACCACATTACCGGGACCGTATCGCTCAAGGACCCTGGGGAAGAATTTCGGGCAATTGTCTCTGATAGCACATGGTATCTCGGACGGGTCCTCTATCATATCGACAGGGGATCATATGCATACCGTAATCCTATGAGGCGGCCATTCTTTCATCCAGGGGTTATGATGCCACGCATGGCACGCACACTGGTGAACCTCACCCACATACAGCCAGGCGAGCTCCTGTATGATCCCTTCTGCGGAACAGGGGGTTTCCTGCTTGAGGGCAAGCTTATTGGTGCACGCACTGTTGGATCAGATATCGATTTTGATATGATAGAAGGATCCAGAGAGAACCTGCATAACACTGTATTGTTTTGTGCAGATACCTGTCGGCTGCCAATCAGGGATAACGCAGTGGATGCAGTTGCAACAGATCTCCCATATGGTCAGTCGACCTCGATAAAAGCAAAAAACCTGGACCAGCTCTATATGGAATCGCTTTTTGAAATACGCAGGATACTCAGGAATAAAAGGAGAGCAGTGATCGTGACGCATCGAAATATCACTCCAATAGCCAGAGAATTCTTTGAAATCATCCACGCATTCACCCAGCGGGTTCACAAGAGCCTGACACGATCGATACTCGTGCTTGCATAAGAAAGAGATACCATACCAGGTCCGCCGGGTCCGGGTTCGCCGGGTTTAAGCTCGCCGAGAAGTGAGATAATGGGAGGCGGGGGGCCAGGCGGCCGGCACCTGCCAGAAATACATCAGGATATAAGACCGATAATCATGTATACACAGGAGACAAGAGATCGCAGAAGAATACAATGTACGCTCCACAATCCCGAATGCAACCTGAATAGGGCGTCCGGACTGCCGGAGTGTACTTCCACACAAGGATTCGGGAGGGATTACGGTGTTAAACTGGCTGAAAGATAATTGTGCGTCTTTTGAGCCTAACCGGGCACTGGCCATCCGGGCGTTGCGCCACCTGAAGAAGGGTGACAACGTCAAACTCTTTTCTGACGATATCATGGAGATGCGTACCGTTGAGGGGTACTGGTATGAGGCACTCATCTATGAACTTCTGCTGGAGACTGCCAGCACAAGTCCTGAGATAAAAAAGATCGTCAAGAAAGGAGCTGATGCCCCACGAAGACCAATTCGTATAGCTCTTGGCCAGAACGGCATTTATTATGCTGAAAAAGGGGATATCCGGGTCCGGGGGAATGGACAGGACCTGGCGGAGGTAGACCTGCTCTTAATTGACCGGAAGAACAAAATCTCCTTTGCTGAGATCGTTACATCACCCGCTGACCTCAAAGATCTCGAAGCAGAGATCCATTATAAAAAGAAACTCTTTGGCTATCTCTTCAAGCAGGATACAGTTGAGTTCTCCCTCTTCTCTGCTGTTGATATCCAGAATACACAGGTAGTTAAACGGCTCAGCCGGGAGGATGAGAATGTTTATGTCGGGACATTCACCTGTGAAGAGCTGAAAGCATCACTCCGCCCTCTCCGGCTTGCCTCGCTGCCGAGATCTGCTGTGAATAATCCAAAGCTGATCAGTGCACTGTCACTGCGCACACGCCCGTTTGATTATCGACAGTTCCACGAACAGGCCCTCTCCCGCCTGCTCTCAGCTGCTGAAAGGGGGGCAACACCCAGGGAGGCACTTGATGATCCAGGGGTTTCGCCACTTGTTAAAAAGGTTATTTTCGGTGCCCTGCATCCGGCAGCACAGAAAGTACTGGCCAATGATCTTGGCATCAGAATAAAAAGCAACACGCTGGCTTATGCCGATCTTGTGCAGGATTATTCAAAAGTCGTACTGGCAATGGATCTTCCGGATTTCTCGCCTGTTATTTATATCAAACCAAAAAAGAAGCGGATGTACTACAAGATGGTGCCTGAAAAGAGCGGCGGGTTCAAATATGAGCGCCATACCCCGGGAAGGGTCGGTTTTTACCTCTGGCTCGAGTCGGTCAAACCATCCATTGTTCCAGAAACCATGCATATG
>QZAC01000189.1 GCA_003838065.1 Methanocalculus sp. MSAO_Arc2 | reverse complement strand
GCGCTTGCAACCGCCCTTGTCACAACACCTGATCTGCTCGCAATCGATGAGGCTGATTCCCACCTGGATAGCGACACAGCCTCCCTGGTGCAGGACGTGCTCAGGGCAAAGCCGCCCCGCTACATCCTGCAGAGCACCCAGTATACCGATACCAGGCAAGCATCTGACCACGTGATACTGCTTGAAAACGGAAACATCAGGAGAGTGGATGTCTGAAATGGAGCTCTCTGCAGACGATCTGGTGTATTGCCGGGGATCGTTTTCTCTCTCTGTCAACAGGCGATTTCAACCCGGGATCTATCTCATCACCGGCCCAATTGGCGCTGGCAAAAGCACGCTCTCGCTGTTGTTGTCCGGATATGAACAACCACATGCAGGAAGCATCAGGCGATCGGGGATCAGATCTGAGGCGCTCATACTCCAGTTTCCCGAATATCATATCACCGGTTCAACAATTGCCGAAGAGATCAGGTCATGGGGGGTGGAACCCGACGATATCGATCGGTCAATACTTCCCAGGCGATGCCTGGATGCCGACCCCCTGACCCTTTCGCGGGGGGAGCTGAAACGGCTCACGCTTGCCTGCGCATGTGCACTGGATCCTGACCTGCTTATCATGGATGAGCCCTTCAGCTCCCTTGATTATGAGATGAAACAGTGGCTCTGCACCATGATTGCCACGCGGAGATCCAAAATGACGATCATCTTCACCCATGAACGTGAGGTCCTGCCGGATGCAGATGTCCACCTGGCGATGAAAAACGGCCGTCTCTTTTCTCTGGAAGAAGAGGAGCGGACCAAAGACATTGGCGGTGTTCCGGAGGAGCCCTCTTTCTGTTCCGGGCTGCATGAGCATTCTGATCAGAAGCGTGCACCGGGACAGCCTCCGGGCAGGGGTTTTTTGCCGATCGTTATGCCAGATGATCGTCCTGTGGTGTTCTGCGACCCCCGCTTTCGCCTCCTTGCTGTGGCCTGCCTCTCGATGGGGGCATTTTTGAGCATACCCGGGGCGGCAGCTGCCCTTCTCTGGTGGGTGATTGCTGCATGGCGGCGATGGGCGTTTCCCGGCCGCCACCTGGCGCTGGCACTGGGTATGCTGATCCTGCTGCCGGCACTCGTCACCGAGCTGCTCGTGGGTGGCGGGTTGTCGTATGGTATCAGGATGGGGTCTGTTCTTTTTCTTTCGTTCTGGGCATATACCGATGTCCGTTCCGGGGAGATGTTTGACCTCTGTGTCTGGGCGGGGCGAGAGAGATATGGTTTTGATATCGGCCTTGCCGCTGAAATGACAATGCAGGGAATTGCCCTTGCAGTATCAGATATCAGGCAGATACAACGCGCATATGCGATAAAGAAGATGAAGATAGGGTTCTCGACGTTTATCCCTGCTGCAGTCACCCTGCTGCTTCTGCATCTGCGGAGGTCGGAAGAGACGGCGACATTGCTTGCTATCAGGGGGTTTACTGGCGGCGGCACGCATGAGCCGGTATTCATGAGAAGAAGAAAAGATGTTATTCTTGCTCTATTTGCTATTATACCTCTGATTATCAGTGTATTCTTCATCTGGTGAGTTTTTTATACTATCAGGTGTAATTCCTTAGAGGCTCAATTTTATTATTCCTCAGCCCACGAGGTGTTCAGATGACGATATCGAAAAATACCAGAGTACACATCACAGATACCACGCTGAGGGATGCGCATCAATCGCTCATCGCAACCCGCCTGAAGACTGAAGATATGGTACCGCTTGCCAGGGAGATCAACAACATTGGTTTCTTCTCGGTTGAGGCATGGGGCGGAGCGACATTTGATAGCTGTATCCGGTTTTTAAATGATGATCCCTGGCAGAGACTCAGAGACCTCAAAGAGGTGCTCCCGGATACTCCGATTCAGATGCTGCTCCGCGGCCAGAATCTGGTCGGGTACCGCCACTACCCCGATGATGTTGTCGAGCGTTTTGTTGACGCTGCCCATAGAAACGGCGTCGATATCTTCAGGATTTTCGATGCATTAAACGATATCCGGAATATGGAGAGCTCGATGAAGGCGGTCTCAGATCTCGGGGCCCATATGCAGGGTGCAATCTGCTATACGACAAGCCCGGTGCATACCATTGAGACCTTCATCGATATGGCAGAAGAACTCTACTCCCATGGCTGTGATTCGGTATGCATCAAGGATATGGCCGGCCTGATCATGCCTGAGGCGGCACGGGAACTGGTGACCGGGATCAAAAAGCGTGTGGATCTAATGGTTGATCTTCACAGCCATTCGACCAGCGGGATTGCCATAATGAGTTACTATGCGGCAATTGAAGCTGGTGTTGACATTCTTGACACAGCGATGTCCCCGTTTGCATTCGGGACATCCCAGCCGGCAACCGAAAGCGTGATCGCGTCGTTAATCGGGACGCCACGCGACACCGAACTTGATCTTCTTGCACTGCGGAAAGTCCGGAATATCTGCCTGGATATCAGGAAAAAATACGACGGACTGGTCGATCCCATCTCTGAGCGGGTCGACAGCGATGTCCTGGTCTACCAGCTGCCAGGAGGCATGATCTCAAATCTTGTCTCACAACTAAAAGAGCAGGATGCACTCGATAAACTCCAGGCGGTCTTTGATGAGATCCCGCGGGTCAGAGAGGACCTCGGATACCCTCCGCTTGTTACCCCAACCAGCCAGATCGTCGGGACACAGGCGGTCTTAAATGTCCTGATGGGTGCCCGGTACCAGAATGTCACAAAAGAGGTGAAGGATTATGTGCATGGGCTCTATGGACGGCCGCCTGCTCCAATTAGTGTGGCTATCAACCAGCAGATAAACGAGGGTGCCGAGATGATTACTGTCCGGCCTGCTGATCTGCTTGAGCCGATGTATGAGAAGATGAAGAAGGAGGCGACCGGGATGAACCTTATCAAAAAAGAGGAAGATATCCTGACATATATCCTCTATCCGGCAATCGCCCCCGCATTCCTCAAAGGAGAGAAGACCGCAGAAGCAATACCTGCATCAAGGGTCGCATCTTCTGCTCCTGCTGAAATTCCCCATGCAATGGAGGTTGAGGTGGATGGGGAAATCTTCTCGGTCCGGATCGTGTCTGTTGGAGGATCAGCCATCTCCGCTCCTGTCGGAAGCACAGATAAATCCCAGATCCCGCGGGGTGATCTACCAGGGGGCATCAAGAGCAATATGCAGGGGATGGTGCTTGACATCAAGGTAGCCCGTGGCCAGGAGGTGAAGAAAGGGGAGACCCTGATCGTCCTTGAAGCCATGAAGATGGAGAACCCGATCCAGAGCCCAACTGATGGAAAAGTTGCCGATATATTCGTGGATGTCGGGGCGGTCGTGCAGAACGGGGATATTCTTCTGGTGGTCCAGTCAACTACCACCACCTGAAGGAAGTGGCTTGAAATGCAAATGATAACACACACATTCCAATGTAATGCGCACGAAGGTTGTTCCAAAGAACCTTATTCGTACCGGTCGGTTGACACGACCACTACCGATTATCGACATAGATATCGAATCACCGGCTACTTTCACCATCCCCGACCCACTTATACTGAACTCCGGGATTTTGGAGCAGTCAAAGACAACATTTCCGTGTGCATTAGCAGGAAATGTCCAGACAGAGCACCGATTTCAGAACATATAATATTTGCGGAGGGGGCAATTCCTCCCCACCCTGAAGGGCGGGGTCTCCTTGCCTATGTAAGATGAAATACTTTGACAAGGTGCTCATAGCAAACCGTGGCGAGATTGCCATACGGGTGATGCGTGCCTGCAGAGAGCTTGGGATCGAGACGGTTGGGATCTATTCGACCCCGGATAAGAATGCACTCCATGCAAAGTACGCTGACGAGGCCTTTCATATTGGAGAGGGGCACCCTTCCAAAAGCTACCTGAATATCGATCGGATCATCGAGATCGGTGAGATCAGCGGAGCAGAGGCAATCCATCCGGGATATGGGTTTCTTGCAGAGAACTATCGTTTTGCAAAACGTGTGGAAGAGTCAGACCTGGTCTTCATCGGCCCGTCTGCTAAGACTATCCAGATGATGGGCTCCAAGCTTGATTCAAAAGAGGCGATGAGTACTGCCGGAGTCCCGGTCCTTCCCTGGACAAAAGGGGGTGTTTCGTCAGCTGATGCTGGTATTGCATTTGCTGATCAGATCGGCTATCCGGTCATCATCAAGGCAAGTGCAGGCGGCGGCGGTATTGGCATGCAGATAGTCCGGGATAATACTGGTATTGCCGAGGCTATCGAGAAGGGTATGCGTATTGCAGAATCGGCATTTGGGGATAAGACAATCTTTATTGAGAAGTACCTTGACAAACCACGCCACATCGAGGTGCAGGTCCTCTCAGATGCCAGTGGGAATGGAATACACCTTTTTGAGCGCGAATGCTCCATCCAGCGGCGTCATCAGAAGCTTGTTGAAGAGGCGCCATCCCCCATCATGACTTCGGAACTGCGGGATCAGATGACGGAATCTGCCCTGACCGTTGCAAAGACCTGCAACTACACAAATGCCGGCACAGTTGAGTTCCTCTATGCAGAGGGACAATATTACTTCATGGAGATGAACACCCGTCTTCAGGTAGAACATACCATAACAGAGATGATCACCGGGGTCGACCTGGTCCGCCAGCAGCTCTCAATTGCCGCGGGCAATGATCTTGCCTATGACCAGGAGGACATCTCATTCAGGGGCCATGCCATCCAGTGCCGGATCAATGCTGAAGATCCATTGAATGACTTTGCAGCCGATCCAGGCAAGATCGTCCGGTACCGGTCCCCCGGCGGCCCGGGCATCCGGGTGGATTCGGGAATCCATGTCGGCTATATGATTCCGGCACAGTACGACTCGATGATCTCAAAGCTCTGTGCCTATGGCCTCACCAGGAAAGAGGCGATTGAGAAGATGCGGCGTGCTATTTATGAGTATGTCATCCTGGGTGTCAAGACGACACTCCCGCTTCACCATGCGCTGATGATCAACCGCCAGTTCATCGCCGGAAATACACATACGCATTTCCTGGAAGAACAGCAGATTATGAAGAACATTCAGCGGTTCTACAAGGACGAAGAGTCACGGATGCAGACCCTTGCCACATCTCTGCGGCAGGGCAAGGAAACTGCCGCCGTCACCGCTGCAATCAACGTCTACCTCCAGCATATGAATAAGAACAAGTAGGGTATCAGTCCATCGTAAAAGATTGACCCTATCATCTTTGACTCTTCAAAAACTTTCTGTTCGCTCCATTTCCTGATTCATGGACACATCAGATGCATAGTGTGGTGTCATCATCACTGCGGATTTCTTTCCACACGAGCGACAGTGCATGAGAGACTGTAGTTTGGGAGGAGAGACAAACCAGTAACAAGAGGTGGACGCGAAAACATGCTTCATGGGCACGGGGGGGTCGATCACGATAGAGATCCCGACTCATCAATCAAATCATGAGGAGTGATTGAAGCACATGCGGCGCGGGTATCGGGGGGCGGGGTGGCGAGGAGCAGGCTGACAGAGGTGATAAATCCTTGCTCAAGAGAGCAACCTGAAAGGCGATTCTGAAAGAATCGGGTTTTATCTCCTCTGGCAGCCCCAAAGCATGCCCGCCCCCCCGCGCTGCATGTGCGGAAAACCCGGACGATCCGGACAGCCCGGACACCCAGTACAACATTCCTGCGAAGCACCTGCGGACGGGGCCGGGGCGGTGGGTGGTTTCTGAGGTCATCACTGAAGCCCCTCGCTCTTCACCAGTGTTGTGATATTTCACCAGGGATGTGATAATCGAATCGGGTTTTGATTTTGGTAAACAGGCATACCTTGTACACGAGCTGCCACACGTTGGATATCGAGATGATTCTTTAGTATCCAGCGTAACTATAGGCTTGTCGTCAGACTGTTTGACTCCAACACTCTTAACGCCTACACATGATTCTGGTCATAACAGATGTGGAACATGGATCCGAACTGAATACTGATCCTGGCGGAATAGCTAGATCATTCAGGATTCCTTATCATCTGCAATTCCTTATCTTTTTGGCAAGAGAGGGAACCTGGCCGGGTGTATTGCCGGTCAATATGGCAAGGTATTTACGAACCGGGAACCTTTTTATTATGCACAACCCGTGCACAACAATCAGATGCTGCGGTGGCCTAGTTGGTTAGGGCGCCAGACTCATAGGGTTTTGAGCAAGACGAAGCGCCATCATCTGGGATATCTGGAGGTCGGGGGTTCGGATCCCCCTCGCAGCATGCCGACAGAAGGTTGGTAATCCAAAAACAAAACGGGGCGATTTGCGCCGTTTTTGTTACTTATCAGTGGATGCTTTAACCTTCATATCTTTATTTTAAAGCCGTTTCTTTTTCTACCTATATTCAGCCATAGGTGACGGTGAGAAACGGCACAGAATCAACGGTGTGCCGGCGCGGTGTCTGAAAAAAGAGAGGTTATTCTGGTATCGGTTGAGGATACATGCGTTCGAGCTCCTTGTAGAACTCGTTTATCTTCTCCACAACCCATGCCGGGGCGTCTTTCTTAGGAACCATCCGCCCGTTGTGGTCAATCTCCGTGTGATCCATCCATGGTTCATATCGCATTGTTGTCATCTTTAACAACGACGATGCAACCATCATCGATATATTTACCGATCATCTCACCGGCGATCGGATCGGTTTTTTTCACGGTTTTGTAACTATGCCGCGTGATTTTCCACGGGTGTTCCAGTGTTGGTCCTTCTGTTGG
>QZAC01000188.1 GCA_003838065.1 Methanocalculus sp. MSAO_Arc2 | reverse complement strand
TCCAGCTAAAAGAAGGTTTCCATTTTGCAGGAGCAGAATGACGTGAGGAATGCCCGGGAGGGATATTCATGGGCAGTGGTCAGGATGATGCGGCCGGACCCGATCTGCTCTTCGATAAGGACGGGGTGTCCTTCTGATGTCACCGCTACAGGATCCCCTTCATAATCAGTGAAATAGCCATCGCATTCGAAGGCATTGAGGTCGTAGCCTTCAAACAGGGCTGTGCATTCAGCCTCTTTTCTGATGGTGATTTTTCGCGGCCCATATTCGAAATGATACCGAACGGAAAAGGGGAGCCAGTCATAGCAGTCAGGGACAGCTCCGCCGCCCCCGTAGACAAGGAGTTCGCCACCTGACCGTATGAAGCGCTCAATTCTGGTTTGTGTTGCCCTGAGAGCCGGGAGAACGCGTGAATAGTCTTTATTGGCAAAGCCGGTCGGGATGATAAGGCTGCCAAATGCACCCCGGTAAAAGGGGGCTGCAAGCAGCTGTGGTGTGACAAGCTCGCAGGAACCGACGCAGTCTTCGACCAGGCGCTGGAATATAAGCCTGTTTTCCCATATGAGGCCGGGAGATCCCTCTTTCATCCTTTAATCACTCCAAGCGGCATCAGGCGTGCGACAATGCGTGAGAGCCCGGCCTCATGGACGACACGTACCACTTCATCACTTGATTTATACATCTGGGGTGCCTCCTCAGCGATGACATCGCCTGATGGTGCTTTGACGATGATTCCCTGGCTGCGAAGCGCGGCGGAGATTTCAGAACCACGCACTGCCTTCTTTGCAGCCTTTCTGCTGCTCACCCTGCCTGCGCCATGGCAGGTGCTCCCAAAGGACTTTGCCATTCCGGTCTTGGTGCCTGCAAGCAGATACGATGCTGTCCCCATACTCCCCGGGATGATCACCGGCTGGCCGGTCTCACGGTATATGCCGGGAATTTCCGGTCTTCCAGGCCCAAAGGCCCGGGTGGCGCCTTTCCTGTGAATACAGACCCGCTGCAGTTTTCCGCCAATCTCATGCTGCTCCCATTTGGCAATATTATGTGCAACATCATAGACAAGCGGCATATCCTTATGACTGATACCAAATGCCGATTCAAAGATCAATCGTACCTGGTGCATAATGATCTGGCGGTTCGCCCAGGCATAATTGGCAGCAGCTGCCATAGCGCCAAAGTATTGCTGACCCTCCGCTGAGGTAAGAGGTGCACAGGCGAGCTGCCTGTCAGGGAGCCTGATCCCGTACTTTTTCGATGCCTTCTCAAGGATTTTGACATGATCGGTGCAGACCTGGTGGCCGAGCCCGCGTGAGCCGCAATGAATCATGCAGCATATGGTGCCTTCCCGCAGGCCAAAGGTCTCTGCTGCCTGCCTATCATGGATCTCTGAGACAACCTGGAGTTCAAGGAAATGGTTTCCTGATCCAAGGGTTCCACACTGGGGTATGCCTCGTTTATGCGCTTTTTCACTGACAGATCCGGGATCTGCCTCTTTCATGCAGCCCTCCTCCTCGCACGTAACCGCATCATCAGGCAGGCCAAACCCTTCTTTGATCGCCCATTGTGCCCCGGCAACCAGCAGATCATCAAGTGATGATCCTGAAACGCGAAACGAACCTTTCGACCCAACCCCGGTCGGGACATTTGTGTAGAGTTTCTGTACCAGTGCTTCTATATCAGAGAGGTCGTTTATCGCAAGCGGCGTTGTCATCAGCCGCACACCACAGTTTATATCAAATCCGACACCACCGGGAGAAATGATGCCCTTGTCTTCAGAGAAGGCGGCAACTCCGCCTATCGGAAAACCATATCCCCAGTGGATATCCGGCATCCCGTAGGAATGGCCGATGATGCCGGGCAGGGTTGCGACATGTGCAAGCTGTCGTGCCGCGCCCTCCTCAAGGGACATGCCGAGTTCTTCAGAGACAAAGAGTTTGCCGGTGACCCGCATATCCGGGACATAGCCAACCGGGACCTCCCATTCATGGATTCCAACCTTATTGATACCTTTGAGCATTCATAACACCTCATATATCAAAGAGGATCTCTGAACAGATCATATCATCCATCTGCCTGATGAAGAGACCTGAGTACGAGACCCCTTTGACTTCTCTTCCACCCCCATGACGCTCACGGTTAAATGGCTCGCCTTTGAGCGTGGCTGAAAGACCGTTTTCTGTGAATTGGACGTCTGTTTCGCAGACGACAAAAGATTCGACGTCAGAAATATAGATGAGTTCTGAGAGAAAATCCCACAAAAGCTCCTCGGGATCGTCTCCGGAGATGTCACATACCATCTCGTCTTCAATCCTGCATTCTCCAGGATAGAGTATCTCAAAGAGCGCTTCAGCTGCCCGGGCAAAGAGTTCTTCATGACGGTCTGCTGTTATCCTGATCCGGACATCAGCGGTATGCTCCAGCTCCTCAAAACTCATCGAAACTCCCATAGCCAAAGTACCGGGGCACCATCCTCATGGTGATCGTATTGATCCATTTTACCTGGTACCGCGAAATAAAGAGAGTATATTCTCCGACTGGAATGGGGATATCTGTTGATTTCGGTCGTTTTATTGTCGCCGGCAGCAGGATCGGGCCTCCACAGGATGTGCAGACCCGAAAATCGCATCCACGATCTCGAATATATGCCCGTACATCGTCGCTAACAATTATCTCAGGCTCACGATCTGCATCTCCAAACGGTCTGCTCATATACCTGTTAGTGGGGAGAGGTTGATTAAAATGGTTCTGTTCTGAACGTGGCAGAAAAAAGTGGGTGTTCTGCTAGCATGCAGCAACAATGCGTTTCATGATGTCAAGATACTGTTCTTTTACTTCATACACGCTATTTGTCCCCTCGGCATTGCGCCGCACATGGAGTATCCCGATGCGGGATGCGATGGTCCCGACCATTGAAGCAACGGCTTTGATGCTGATGCTAAACCTCTCATTTAATCGTGCATGGATCTCTGCGATGGTGAGTGTGCGGATACGAATGAAAATGCTGACGACTTCTCTGCGAATTCCTGACTTGTCTCTGGAGAGGTACGCTTTTAAGCGCTCTTCGATCTCTTTTTTTATCTCCCCCGGTGAGAGCATACACTCAATACCGTTTTATGTATATATAAATCTTATGTTTTTATCTGGATAATTCTGCGGCCAATTTGATATTGGGTAGCCTGATTGCGTCACTTCAGGAAAAATCAACAGGATATTGGATAGTTTTCCTGGAATGTCCTCGATAGTACATACTTCCAAAAACAACCACCACTACTTGTATTATACTGTGCGTTCCATTGTTTGATGATCATTTGTGTCCGACCATGTCTGTGATATCTGTGGAGAGAAGGCAATTGGCTGCCAGATCTTAGGGTGCTGCGGTTCCTATGTCTGTTGGGAACATGCCGACAAACAGTTAAAAACCCTTAAATCCGGTGAGAAGCAGGAGCTCGGTGCATGTTACTATTGGCGGTTCGAAGAGGACGCAGAATAGTATTAGATAAATTTTTGACTCTTCTCCAGAATTCTGATCGCGAGGGTTTTTTCCTGAATTCAACGGATCGTGGGAAAAGATCCCG
>QZAC01000187.1 GCA_003838065.1 Methanocalculus sp. MSAO_Arc2 | reverse complement strand
TATTGTACAATGCAACATTGTACAGATTCTTTGCATGGTATGCGAGCGTGTCAATAATATAATGCTGTCGTTGGGACAGTCGCAGATAATTTGACACTGTTCGAATAGCCATTATATCGATATGGGTTGTACCACACGTTATACGTTATGTTTCAATTTCGGGCGATTCCTCCCCGGCATGAATGCCGGAGTCTCCTCGCCCATTTAGATGAATAGAAAAAAACGGTATTTTACGCGCACACATTTACCGTGTATTTCTAGAATTTTTCATAAAATGCGTATATTTCGTTAAAAATCGATGCGCGATTCAATTTTTCCATAATTAGATAGCTTATTATAAACCCTGACAGTGATACAATCCATACATCAGCAGACCAGCCAGGTGAGTCACAGGCTCAGCAAGTACAAAACGCATCCCTCATCGTAGAGCAAGGATCCTGTACTCTTTGGATGGATGTTCTGGATTGTGCTGTCTCTGGATCATATTCATGTAGCCGTGCTCCCTAAAATCTGATTGATTTGCTGTAATGCCTCCTTCTTTGACATCATATCCCTCATCCGGGAATGACCGATTCGTATCATCAGCTGGACATCATTGAACGTCAGACGGGAGAAGGAATAATTCTTCCATTTTGTTCGATCAGTCTGTATCCAGAGTTCTTCAAGCACCAAACGCAAGGCAGATAAATCCTCTTCAGTAACGCTCATCCATTTCTCCCCAAGAGTTGTCCGGATGATGGCTATTGCCTGTTCTACACTTCTCTGCTGCTTGAGCTGGAATACTCTTCTCCCAATCTCATCCCGCGGCACTTCTGGCATGCATGGTAATACAACGTCCGGATATAAGAGCATTGGCACATAATGTAAACGCTGCCTGTTTGGCTGCTTGAAAGGTTCATAAAGCGCAATTTCTATCGATAATGATACAATGAACACCCTCACAAAAAGAAAAGGAACAAAACAATAGTATACTCTCACATCCCATGGATAAAGCAATGGCCAGAGGAATGACTATAGCTGAGAAGATATTCTCATCACAATGCAGCAGGGAAATTCGTGCCGGCGATGTTGTTATGGCACCAATAGACGCTGCGATGATCCATGATATCACCGGCCCCCTTGCCATCAC
>QZAC01000186.1 GCA_003838065.1 Methanocalculus sp. MSAO_Arc2 | reverse complement strand
CTGCCGCATCCGCCGTGCAATCTCAAGGTCGTCGCCTGCATCAACAGTCCGGTACATCCCTGCTTCAAAGAACGATTCCCGCCGAAACGCGGTGTTGCAGCCAAGGGTGTAGTAGAGGGTGCTGGTATAGTAGCCAACCCGCGAGAAGGTATTTGCAAGCGCAAGCGATGCCTGATGCTTCATGCCTGGCTCTATCGGATTGACAAGCCCATAGAGTTGAACGACGTCCGGTGCATCAAACCCCTGCTGTACCCGGGACAGCCAGTCGGATGGAATGATACAGTCTGCATCGGTTGTTGCGATGATATCCCCGTCTGATGCCTCTGCCCCGTCGTTTCTCGCCCCACCTACCTTTTTGCTCGTCTGGATAAAGACGAGATCCGCATACTCCTCTGCAATCTCCCGTGTCCGGTCTGTTGAGTTGCCGTCAACGACGATAATCTCGTATAGAGACCGCGGGATTGTCTGGTTTGAGAGAGTCTGCAGGCATTGCCCGATATTTGCTTCTTCATTATATGTGGGAACCACAACCGAGATCTTCATGTAAACTGCTCCATAAACGAAAATGCACTCTGTATACACCCATCCATATTCAGGTAGGAAAACTCTGAAAACCTCCCGACACAATGGATGCCGATGCTCTCAAGATATGATCTGACGATCGCACTATTCTCAAGGTATGCACAATCATACACCACATAGGCAAACGCAGACCTTGCAAGGGAGGTATGCACGACCGCATCAGGACCCGCGATGATACCCATCGCTGTGAGGTGCGAGACGGTATGGTCAATGATCTCCTGGTCAGAGAGAGAGCAAACCGCGTCGCCTTCATTATAGGTGATCTCTGCAAGCACCGATGCATGTCCCGCCGGTGCAACCGCATCACTATAGTTGGACGGAAACGAGATCCGGTTGAAGTACCCGTTCTGCATATCCGGGATATAGATCCAGGAGAGGGGCGGAGCCGGTCCTGCAAAACCGATGCAGACACTGATGAGTGAATTGTACCTGAGACCGTCACATGCCGCCTGCACTGAAAGAGGCACATCCGGAAGGCAGGGGAGCAGGTGCTGCAGCGGGATCGTCGAGATGACCTGATCTGCATAATACACACCCTCTCCATCACTGATGACCCATGATCCATCCTCCCGGCTGATAGAGCTGACACGAT
>QZAC01000185.1 GCA_003838065.1 Methanocalculus sp. MSAO_Arc2 | reverse complement strand
GCACTTTGATCCCGCCATTTACACCGGGTTCTGGCAAGACACTTGTTGGCCTCCGATTTGCGTACGAAACCTCGATCGATGGAGATACAAGTAAAAATCATGCAGTCTTTCTCTCTGGAAATGGGCCGCTTGTAAAGGTGCTTCAACATGCGTTGAATGACAAAATATTTGTTCAGGATGTACATGGCTTCCTTCGTCAATATGGAGGGTCGATGACGAAAACTCCCTCCGAACATATGTGGATCTATGATGAGGCTCAGCGAGCATGGGATAAAGATCATGTACAAGAGAAGAGGGGAGCTCCCATCTCCGAACCCGAAGACTTCCTCTCCATAGGGGAACGTATGGATTCTTGGACATTCATGATTGCTCTTATCGGAGAAGGTCAGGAGATCCATCTTGGAGAGGAGGCTGGGATCATCCAATGGAATGAAGCAATAGCAAAAATGAAAGAGTCATGGACCATCCATTGTCCTGAGAAGATCAAACCGGTCTTTTCAAGTGCTGGATCAATCAAGACCAATACATTCCTCGACCTATCTGCATCTCTTCGGTCTCATATTGCTGAGGATGTCACGACATGGATTCATTCTCTATTACGTGGTGATCTGGATACGAGTCACCATCTGGCCGATAAAATGTATCTCCAAGGCTTTGACGGATACGTAACCCGAGATATCAATGATGCCGTTAGCTATGTTAGAGCTCGGTACAGAAGTGAATTGGATAAGCGTTTTGGCTTCTTAGCCTCTTCAAAAGCGAAAAATCTCCCGAAGCATGGAATCCATAATGAATATAATTATACACAGAATCTGCGAGTAGGTCCATGGTATAATGATCCCTCAACATCCAAATACTCGTGTTGTGCCCTTCGTGATGTCGCGACGGAGTTTGCCTGTCAAGGTCTCGAGCTTGACTTTCCAATAGTCTGCTGGGGTGATGATCTTCGGTGGAACGGAGGGTCATGGCGCTCTCCCCAAACAACGAGTAGAGCCAAAGCAAAAGATCCGCATAAACTCAGATTAAATAGCTATCGAGTTCTGCTTTCAAGGGGGAGGGATGGTTTCATCGTATTCGTGCCAGATGAAGCGAATATGACAAGCACCTATAATGCTCTCATTCAGGCTGGACTAAGGGTCTTACCGGTACAAAGTACATAACCCTCCAAATTTACAGGGTGATACAGACATAACTCGCGAGGGGATATCGTGTTCATCTCCACTGATTCACACCATGTAGTAGGCAGTCTACACGGTGGCATCCCATCTCCTCAACCAGGCCGTCTAAACATCCGTATCATCACGCCGCTTGATGGCTGCGATATCTATGTCGAGGAGGCAAACGGAGTGCAGAGGATGCTCTCGCAGCTCTTCCTGAGTACCGCCGAGTAGCTCTACCTGGTGCTCAGGTTCGGCTATATCCGCGATTATGCCACCTCATCGGTGCCGGTCCCGATCACCTTTGACGATATTCTGGTGAACTTCGACCCCGCCCTGAGGAAGAACGCCTGCGAGGTGATTGGAGATCTTGCGGCGAGTTGCCAGGTGATATTCCTCACCTGACACCCGGAGACGGTGCAGGATCTGAAGGATGTGGTGCCGGGGGCGGTGGTGATGGAGATGGGGATGGGGAGAAGAATTCCTCCTCGTTAATCAGGAATTACGAGTATAAAGACAACTAACGATCTCCAATTCCCCAAAAAACCTCAACCTACAAATGCCTTGCTCCGGAAGTCCAGGTAATCCTTAGCATAGATAAATTGAATGTCATTAGCAACGGCCTTGAAATGTAATTCTCCACACTTTATCTTACAACACTCTATTCCACTCAAACCTTGTTTTTCTTTTTGAAATTTCGTTTCAACAACAAAGTAGAGCTGAGCCGAATCACCATTTCTGTAGATGACCGCCCAATCGGGGGAATAATGCCCATAGGGAGTATCAATAACGAAGCCACCCTTATGAAGTTTGGTGAAGAGCAGTACATTATCATCATGTTCCAAATGGTCTGCAAAGGTCCATTCACCGGAACTGTCTGTCCGATAGTATTTATGGAGAGCTTTTCGTTTACTCGGATCAGTTGAATATACTTTCTTCTCTTCTTCTAAAAGATCCGGATCAATCACATCCGATTCAAAGAGTGTGTTCTCATCAAAAACATATCCGCTTATGATATGGTATCCAATAACCCGCTCTGCCTTTGCATCCTGGAGTTCTTTTCGCAGCTCCGTAGCGACAATATCAAGGATATCCTGGTTTCTTAGATATTCCTTTTCTTCGGGTTCAAGCTCTCCAAGAATCGAATATATTGCCATTCGTGGAAGTCTTGTCTGGCTCATAATATAATTGACAATCTGGAAATCGGTTTTCTTCTGCTGAAAATGCGTTGCCTCTTCGGTTTCATATTGTTCAACTGATTCACTAAGCCGTGCCTGACCAGTATCTTCCATCCCAAGCCGTGCCTCTGTCACGGTAATCTGTTGCTTCGTGAACTCCGGTCGTCTCAGGAGAGTTGAAATTTTTCTGGAGGCTCTTTGAATAAACGCATCTGAATCAATTTCAACCTCATAATATGTTCTTTTCTCCATTCGCATTTTTAGATTCAGGAGAAGTTGCTTAAAACCATCCTCATCCATATAGGAGTGATATTCATTTGTTGCATCGGGCACATCTCCGTTTTTGATAAGAACTTTTGTGGAACCCTTATTCTTCATCACATCAACAAAAGAACGTCTGATTCCAATTGCGTGTTCGAGGAGAGTTTCGTCTTGAAATACCATATCCGAGATCTTTGTAGCATCTCCGGTAAGCTTGTCTTTTGAGTTTATAATTGAGTTACTTCGTAGTTCTTTGTGAAATGAGGTGACGAGGTCCTGCGTAATCTTCTCCACAGGAATTCCGGCATCAATCAACGTGGCTTTCAGCTCTCTCATGGTTACAGTGTCTTTATCAAAACCACTTTCAGCATTAAAGTCAGATTGAAGGTGTTTTGCAAAGTCCTCATAATATGCATTTGCAATAACGGTGAGCCAGTTGATCTTTTCCTCAAGACATCGTTCTCCATTCGTGTCAACCGGGAGACGAAGTCCTCGTCCTAACTCCTGTTTTTTGGCTATATCGGAATTTCCTTGTTTAAGAGTACAAAT
>QZAC01000184.1 GCA_003838065.1 Methanocalculus sp. MSAO_Arc2 | reverse complement strand
GGGGATTTAGCGGATCAACTTGCGGGGTACTTGCGGGGTGGTATGGAGCAGGCTTGTGGGGCAGCTTGTTGGGTAACTTGTGGGGTCTTCCTCCCATTTGGCGCTGATCCGAGGGGAGTGAATGTGATTTCAATTGCCTCCATGGTTCGGGGGGATTGGAAAGGGTGGGGGATTTTAGCGGATCAACTTGCGGGGTGTTCATCCTGTTTGGTGGTGACGGTATGGTGGTGTAGGTGAGTTCAATTGTCTCTACACTGTCGAAATAATTAGAGAAGGAGGGAATCCTATTGCCGGTTCAGCTTGCATGCTACTTGCATGTAACTTGCACGGTACCTGCACGGTACTTGCGCGGTAAGTGTATGCTACTTGCATGTTGCATGCATGGTGGGGTTGGGCTGGCTTGCGGAGTGTTTGTCCAGCCGGTTTGGGATGAGGGAGAGGATGGTTTGAACACTCTGTTTATGCAGTTGCTCCTTCCTCATATGTCAGCCCAAACACCGTATCGGTCAGCCATCGCTTGAATGCTTCATTGTCCATGAACTGCTTGAAGAGTTCTGTATCATCTTGTAGGATCATTGTCATCACTCGTGCCAGCGCCTTATCATGCTCAATTCTTGCATTCTGCTTATCAGAATTATTTTTAGCATTCTGGTAGGCGGGATCAGCGGCGACTCTGGCAGGAATCTCTTCTGTAATCATTTTTTCCACCCGATCAGCGTCAGTCCATGGATAGTTCCAGAACTGATCATTGAATGTCCTGATGATATTTGAGAGACGGTCTATCTCTGGTTCGATTTTTCTGCCACCGCCAGATGCTGGTACAGGCTCGATCTTGGCATCACTATCAGGGAGCTGGATCCTGACGACCGCCTGCTTTTCTGAACGGTAGCTATCCATATCGATTGCTTCCAGGATACCTTTTGAGAGGTCCTCCTCTCTTGGTGCAGGCAGCTTTGGTATCAGGAAATTAAGGAAGATCGAGAGTTTCTCCCATTCCGCATTGGTATATGTGAGAATCGATGCGAGGAAACCGTATGTCCGGACAAATGCCTTGGCTTGGCTTTTAAAATCAATCTGCCCGTTTTCATCAAGTTCTTCGCGATAGATGGCGACACTGGCATCAAGGATCGGATCAATCCTGTCACGATCCGCCCCTCTCAGGTAGAGGGCTACAAGCTCATCTATTTTAGAAGTGGAATAGATTTGATACGAATCGAGATCGTTTTTTAGATCATGAAGCTTGTTTGGATCTGTCTCTTCGCTCAGTATTGTTGTGCGGTAATAGTCTGAGAAAGCATCCCGGATCGTATCGATATCATTCATGAAGTCAAGGACAAAGACATCATGTTTCTTTGGATGTGCACGGTTCAGGCAATCCGGTCAGGGATCCATCCGGCAGACATGGCGGCGGTAATACTCCATCATCACCTCCTGGTTGGCCGGGCGGACCATAGATTTCGCATGACTCATGCATCTCGATTGCCGCCCGGATATCCGGCGGCATCCGGCGAGCAGCCGCCGCTGGTCCTCCTTCCAGCGTGGAGACGAGATCAGGGGCCCGGCGAGCACAAGGGACGAAATCTCATCCTGCCCGAACTGCTCGATATAGGCGAGTGCAACCATCGCCCCAAACGAATGGCCGAAGAGATGCACCAGACCTGGGGCGAGAATCTTTTTGACCGCATGCAGCTCCTGGGCGAACCGTTCAGGCGTCAGGAGCGATTCGTCAACAACAGCAGGCGACTACATTGATCCGAGCTGTTCATAGCAGATCACCGGCCGGGTATCAGCCAGTGTACAAAACGGCTTGAATACATCATAGTTACTCCCGGGCCCCCGTGAACCAGGATCAGCGGGTCACTGGTCTGCTCATCTCCCGCAATACAGTACGTCACCCCCCGCCGGAAACTGATAACCGTTCCGCGTCGACATCTCCTCATAACCCCTCATCTCATCCCCTATTCGATAAAATTCTTCTGAACCCCTACTGTGGCCTTCAGGATATAGAAAAGATGAAAAGCTTTCCGGAGAAGATCAAAAGCAGGTACCTTAGCAGCAGGGATCCCAGCAGTGGGAACACTAATCATGGAAGCTTAGCAAAAGGAAGATCTAAAGCAGGAACAATAATTGCGTAACTTCAGCAACAGGAACACGAATCATGGAAGATCAGAAGACCCCCTACCCTGTATCAGATACCGCCGCCCTTGTGATGCTCTGGGCACGCAGTTACTATGAAGAGGTTCCCCTCATCCGGCGTTACATGGAGCAGCTTGACCTCAAAGTCGGCATCCCGCTTCTTGAACGGTATAACCTGGTCTGTCCCTGGTACTCCGAGGTGATCGTCAACAGGAAGCATTTCATCAAAAACGCTGTTCTCTCCCTTGTCGGGAAGAGCAATCGAAAAACCGTCATCGCAAACCTTGGTGCAGGCTTCTCACCCCTTGCCATCGAACTGCTGGATCGGCTCTCACCGGATCTCCTGTTCATGGAGCTCGATCTCGAGAACACCCGGGTCAAAGAGCAGCTGTACCGGGAGATTGCACCGGAAAGATCAGTTTCAATCACCTGCACGACAGTGGATATCACCGACACCCGGTCACTTATTACCACACTGAAGAAGGGATGCGGAACCTCCGGCACAACACGTCTGATCGTCGTGATGGAAGGGCTTACGTACTATATCGGGCGGCAGCAGATGAAGCAGGTGGCAGCCGCTCTCACCGGCTCGTTTTTGGACCTGGCAATTGTCTTTGAGCATCTCAAGCCCTGTTCATCGATCAGTTCAAAACGGAGGCATATCCCCTATGATATCTTCTCGCATGTCCGGGACTACACCGGATGCCGGGAGATGACCACCTATACAAGGGATCAGATTGAAGAACTGTTTGGCCCCGGTTTCCCGGTGGAGTACACCGACATGGACCAGATGGAACAGAGACGGAACGGCACTCAGACGTACTTTCCCACCCCTGAAGACGGCTGGCTCTCGGTTGCGGTCCTGGAGCGGAGATGATCTTTGGGATATGGTGATCCAGTGCCATTTTCTACGTGTGTGATCAACTAAGTGACACAGATTATGGAAACCCACCGGATCGCATTCTATACCATCATCGCCGCATCTCTCCTCTTTGCGGCAATCCTCTACCCGATCGCCCCGGAGACCGTCCCGGTACACTGGAATATTGCGGGAGAACCCGATGCCTGGTCCGATGCACATATCGGAATTTTATCCATCCCGATTATCATCATTGCAACAGGTCTTGTCTTATCTCTCCTCTCCCGCGTATTCGGATCCGGTGACACGAAGACACGGAGAGCGTTCGGCTGGTTCATTACCCTCGTGCTTGCCCTCCTCCTTGGCATCCAGGTCTTTGCAGGGCTTTGGGCTCTTGGCCACCCTCCTCCCGTAGAATTCTATTTACCAATCCTCTTCGCCCTTTTCTATCTGGGCATCTCGATTCTCCTCCCCCGTCTCAGAAAACAGAACAAACTGGCCGGTATTCGGACTCCCTGGACCATGAAGAGTGAGGTGGTCTGGACCAGGACACATCTGAAGGGCCGCCGGGTCTTCCAGGTTGCAGCAGGGATAACCCTGATCGGTGCATTCTACCCGGAGTATCTCCTCCTCTTCGTCATCGCTTCGGCCATTGGTGCGTTGATATGGCTTGTACTCGTCAGTTACCTGGAATTCAAAAAGTTAGGTGAGATTCCTTGAGCGATAGATACCTGCCAGAAGACGCCTGGAAACAGTCTTCGGCCACATGATTTACGATCTTCATATCCAATTTTGTATCTAACGCATCATGATCTGCACTGCAGTTGGGTACTTCAGCACGATCGCATACACAATCGGGCGTGAGATCCAGATCCTCCCCTCCACCAGCCTGCGGCTCTCCCCGAGCTCCCTGAGCAGCTGGAGGGCCTTGACTGCAACGGCATCAGTGAGAAAAGTGCTGTCGGTCACCTCCATATCCTGAAAGAAGGTGATGGGGAGTTTGAGCTGGTGATGCAGGTCTTCAGGCAACTGCTCCCCAAGTACCCTGAGGACGTCGCGGTCAAATATGTGCTTGGTCCCCCCCTTTGTGATAACACATGGTTCAGGTTCGGAAAGGAGCTCTGCCAGGCTCTTTTTCTCGGTGACGATCCCCTCGTTGATCTTGCCGTATTCAAGTCTCATCCATTTTGTGAGCACGCGTTCGTCTGAAAAAAACGATCCATCACGCATACATGGGTTGTTGGTCTCCTGGTATGTATTAATCCTTCCATCAGGCAGACCGTATGTCTGCAGGTTATTCTTCGTCTGGAATGTCTACCCTTGCTGCATCACCGACCTCCGGAAAACAATCTTTTCCATGTACATTTTTCCTGCAAAACCTTATGACGATTGAGCGATCAGAGAGGAATGCCATACCCTGATGCTCGGGTTTCAAGATTGCCTGGTGGCGGGGTGGTAGTCCAGGAGATTACGCTATGACATTTTCGGAATGGGCAGATTCGCGGGTGAAAAAGCTCAACTGGCTGGATGTGCAGTTTGTCAAGCTCAGCTCAATGGGTTTCATCCTCATGATTGCAAAGCTCTGGGAGCCGATCCTGAGCCTTGCATGGTACTGGTATGCAATCATCTTTGTACTGGCAGCAATTCCTCCATTGCTCCGGGTATACAGAGAGGATCCGAGAAAATAGCCTTTCCTGGTGTCTATGTGGGTCGCTACCTGTTGATATTCAGGGTGCTATCCGGGTGAAAGGGTACTATCAATCCACCCATTGAAAATACCGCCCCAATCACACATTCCAGCTGGAATGCTGCCCGATCCACATAATATCATCTTACCATCCAGATTACCGCCTGATTGCCCATACACTCCAGATATCCCAAACACTGGAGGCGAAGCGGATCACTACAAACATCCTCCATCCCGGCGTTATCCAGACTACACTTCTTGCGGCACTGGATCCTGAGATGAAAGCAAAACCTCCCCGGATAGATGTCGCTGCCATCATCTATATCGCGTCTTCACCTGAACTGGAAGAGACAGCCGGGAGGTATTTCGAAGATAAGAGGCAGGTTCAGCCGTCCAGGATCTGCCTGGACCCTGTCGTTTGGGAGAAGTTCCGGGCGATCAGTATGGAGTTGCCCGGGATCACAATCTAACAGTTTAGCTTTCAGGTGGCAGATAATGAGGGTAAATCAGGATTCAGGCCATAGAATCGGTTGTATCTGTATGGGTTCTTCAATTCCTATATGGATGTGTATACGATCCAGTGCCCTTTTCAGGCAGTGTGATCAATAAGGATCACCAGAAGATGGAACGCCACCAGATCCCGACACGTACTCTCATCGCCGCAGTTCCAGTCTTTGCGGCAATCCTCTCTCCTATTCCACCGGAGATCCTTTTGACACACCGGAATATCGCGGACAATCCTGATGCATATTCAGATACAGCATGGTGGCTTTCCTGGATTTCGATCATCCTCACCATGAACGCCATTCTCTGTATCATGGTTTATCGCCTCCAGCAGAGAATCAGTATGATTGGGAACAGAACCTCATGGAAAATTGAGAACCAGGGTAAAGGGGATCGAACACACCGAAATAATGCCCGCACCTTCCGGAAAACAGCAGGGATCTCACCTCCTGTGGCAATTTTTTCCAATCACCACTTCCTCGTAAATCTTTCGCCTGCCATCGGCGCCATAATATGGCCCGGAGTCTTCAGGTCCCATGAATACACAACCGTCGGAGAGATTATATGAAAAGCCGGGACTCCTGCCAGCAGACGCTGGAAGCATTCTTTGGTCACACCAGATTCCGGCCAAACCAGGAGGCAATCATCGCGGATCTCCTCGCAGGACATGATGTTCTGGCTGTAATGGCGACCGGAGGCGGTAAATCCCTCTGCTACCAGCTCCCTGCAGTCATCCTCGGAGGCCTTACTATCGTCATATCCCCGCTGATCGCCCTGATGAAGGATCAGGTCGATGATCTCGCAGGCCAGGGGATTGCTGCTGCTCTCCTCACGTCTGCTCAGACATATGATCAGAGAAAAGCGGTTGAATCTGATCTCAAATGCGGCAGGATCAGGATACTGTACGTCTCACCGGAACGGATCACCCTTCCTGCATTCCAGAAGCTTGTTTTTGATCTCCAGCCAAAACTCTTTGCAATTGATGAGGCTCACTGCATCTCCCAATGGGGCCACCAGTTCAGGAAAGATTACCGTGGGCTCTCTGTGATCCGCAGTCTTTTCCCTGGTACTCCTATCATCGCTCTTACCGCAACTGCAACCGAGGAGGTTCGGGAGGATATCATACAAGAACTCAATCTCAATAATCCACGCTGCTATATCGGCGGATTTGACCGCGAAAACATCTTTTACACCGCTGTAGAAGAACAAAATAGTGAGAAACGGTTCCGTCGTCTTGTCGCATGTATTATGAGCTGTCCTGGACAGTCCGGGATTGTATACTGCCGGTCCCGCAAATCTGCCGACGAAGTTGCAGAAAAACTTC
This sequence comes from Methanocalculus sp. MSAO_Arc2, assembly GCA_003838065.1. GTDB lineage: Archaea > Halobacteriota > Methanomicrobia > Methanomicrobiales > Methanocorpusculaceae > Methanocalculus. Next base: position 34,968 of record QZAC01000184.1, on the reverse strand, counting down.
GAAAAAAACATATAATCGCTTCTTCCTACCATGCAGGGCTCGCGGGAAGCGAACGCTTTCGTATTCAGAATGCATTTCTTAAAGGGGAGATTAGGGTTATTTGTGCCACAGTTGCATTTGGCATGGGTATCGACAAGCCAGATGTCAGGTTCGTGGTGCACTACCATCCGCCAAAAGATATCGAGTCATTCTACCAGGAAAGTGGCCGGGCCGGCCGTGACGGACTGACGTCCATATCCCTCCTCTTCTATGCAAAGAGCGACTTTATCATCCTGGAGAAGCTGATTGAAAAAGAATATGAAAATGAGAAAGAGATACTGATTCGGAAGAAAAAGCTCTCAAGAATGAGGGGATGGTGCGAGACAACGTCATGCAGGCGGGTTTTTCTCCTCTCTGTCTTTTCAGAGGATACTGAAACATCAGGATGCGGAAACTGTGATATCTGTTCGCGGATCCCGACCCCAGCCGGCAGAATAAACCCAGAAGTACCATAACACCGGCCACTCATCTGATCTGTTCATCCCTTCTGTTCCAGATCGGCATGCATTCCTGTGAAATCAGATCAGTTGTCAGATAGCTCTGATCTGCTATTTCTGCCTGAAGAAAAGCGATGTTTTAAAAAAGAGAAATCTGTTCACTCTGCAGGTGTTCCGCAGTTTGAACAGAACTTTGTTCCTGCTGACAGTTCCTCTCCGCATTTGCTGCATTTTTTGGGCCCCTGTTCCATGGGTGACCCGCACTCAGGGCAGAATTTCATCCCTTTCTTTACAGAGGCACCACATGTGCCACAGGTGACCATTTCCTCTGCCTGCGGTGAACCACAGTGGGGACAGAACTTTGTCCCCTGGGCAATCTGCTGGCCGCACTTTATACAGGATACGCTCGCTGGCTGGGATGATGGCTGCTGGCCACCGAATGCACCTGGCTGGCCGCCGCCTCCCATTGCCTGACCCATCACATGGCCCATTCCCATCCCAGCACCCATACCGGCACCAAGCGTTGCAAATCCGGCTCCTTCACCACCGCCCTCTGCCGCACCGCGTCCGATATTTTCGATTGCACGGCCGGACTGGTACTGCATAAAGTTGACACCGAGTGCGGACATCGCACCGCGTTTGTCCACTGCCTCCTGTACCTCTTCTGGCAGGTTGATGTTCAGGCCTGAGAACTTGGTAATTGCAAGGCCGTAATTGCTGGTCTCCGATCCGAGTTTTCCAAGACAGACCTGTTCGATCTCGGTTAAGTACGCGGGCATGTCGAGGATGCCCATATGTTTGTGTGTCTTGAGCTCTCCCAGCGTGTCATTGATGATCATGACGATCTGGTCTTTGAGCCAGCTGATGATCTCATCAGATCTCGTCATCCCTTTTGTTCCAACAAACTGGGTGATCAAAAGCATCGGATCAGAGATTTTATAAGCAAATTGCCCGAAAACCCTGATCCTGACCACGCCAAAGTCCGCATCCCGGAACGTGAGCGGTTCAGAAGTTCCGAAGTTGCCACGGAACTCCCGTTTCTGGGCCCAGTAAAACTCCCCAATCTGCTTGACACCAACAATGGTGGCAGAGAGTGCCTGCAGGCCGGCTATGTTCTGGGTTGTCAGGGCATATCGGTCAGGCCGGTCAAAGACCTGCATGGCTTTCCCGTCACGGAAGAAGATCCCGTATTCATCTTCACGCACAAGGACGTTATCGTTCCACATGACATTCTGGGGGAGGCGCCATATGAGATTCTCTCCCTTATGCTCTTCCACCCAGTAGAAGAGCTTCCGTGCTTCTGTACCTTTTATATCGCTCCCTGCACCGGTTTCGCGTGAACGCCTGAAAAAAACCATCAGAATGCCCCCAGGTCTGCCATGACTGTATGTCGGTCTTTGAATATATTGTTGAACCTGATAACCCTGGCTTTCGCCTCATTGCAGGCGGGTGAAACGGCCTTGAAATCCCCCATTTCAGCCTCGGCAAGGATCCGGTCTGCAAAATCTTTCAGGTCTATGACATACTCGATCATCGAGAGATCATATTCATAAAGGGTATCAAGCTTATCCTCTTCAATTCGGTAATTTGGTGAGATTCCCGAGTACCCCTGATCTGCATGCCGAATCTTTGCCTCAAGTGTCTTTAACGCCTGGAGTAATGTACCAATGTCATTCATCACCGGCATCTCAAGTGCCCGTGCTGCCCGTTCCCGTGACTGTTCGATTGGCACCAGCACATCGTCTCTGAGACGGTCGGCAAGCTGTATCCTGAGTAAATTATCTGCAATTCGGAGATCTTCACGCTTTCTGTATCCTCTGAATCCGGGGATGGCAAGCTGTATCTGTTTGATCAGCCCGCGGTCCTCCTCGACTCGTTCTCTGAGATCTGCCATTTATGTCTCCAATAATTATTTTTTCGCAAAGGTGTAGACCATGAAAGCAAGTGCCGCTCCTGCAAGTATCCCTCCAAGGAGCAGACCGATATCAACCGTTGGCCCTGCCGGGCGGGTGATCAGCGCCAGGACGCCGATGAGGCCAAGGATGCCGGAAAATCCAAGGAGGTGTTTGTTCTGTTTTCCAATCCCCAGCCCAAGCCCGGCGAGGATCAGGCCAAGACCAACGAAGAACACCGTTGTTACGATGTGCAAATCCCCTTCACTAAAGTAGTTAACAAGCAGTGCAATACCCAGCATCAGGGCAACTGCTGCCCAGCCCAGCTGGAACCGTTTATCTTTTTGTGTCATGGTGATCAGCTCCTTTACAGTCCGCTAATATATTTATTAGTACTTTTGTAGAATGGCAAATAAACAATTTCCTGATCAAATACCTTGAAATCATAGGTCAATGACTGGAGTGTGCCAGAGATCTCGACTTCATGGCGGAGGAAGAGAAATTCTGCAGCATGCCTTGCACCCTCTCTGTTCATAGTCACCGGTATCCGATCGACACCTTCAAATCTGTTCTTTTCTTCAAAAGATGGATTATTAAGTGTATATGCCATATTCCATTCTCTGGTCTGGTTCATATCAAGGTGAAGGGATGCACAGATCCAGAATTTCATCTTCCCTTCAAAATGTTTCTGTCCTTTGATAAATCGTCCAATTCGTCCCCCCACGACTTTTTTATCAGTGACATTGAGGTCGGCATCAACCACCCAGAAGGGGATGTAGATCTTCTCACCACCTTTCTCAACACCAAATCGCGCGATGCGTGTACGCACATCATCAAGACTCCCGGATTCAAACTCCATCATATTGTCACATTTCGGGCAGGATAGCACGAGGTCACGTTTTTTGGCAGATATTGGAGCTCCGCACGATGTACAGGATAATGATTTTAGTCTCAGCATATGATCACCGTCCAATCCGGATTCTAGGTTTTCCAACCTTGACTGAACCCTTAAGTTTTGACATATCAACACCTGAGGGCCCGGGCCGGTCGCCCTCAACAATCTCGGATCCATACCGGAATTTGTAGTATGCCGCTGCGATCATGACAAGACCGACGATGATCAGCAGGAAGCCAAGACCCTCTTCTGCAGCGAGCATCGAGACTCCATATCCGGTCAGGCTTCCAGAAACAGCAGAACCAAACCCGATGATGAGCGTCTGGTAGAGAGGATCTCCCGGTGCCCTGCCGGAGAGGATTGTGCCGGTGACTCCATCGACGATTGCAAAGTAGCCTCGCTCCTTGTATCGGAACCTGACGATCCAGAAGGGATAGTAGATCAGCTCAAAGGCCTTTGGAGCAACAAAGGATCTGGAAAACGTAACGTTCTGAATACCTGATGAAGCTTCCTGGAGTGCCAGGTTCCGGATCCCTTCTTTAGCCCTGTCATTGGCATCATCCCGGGAACTCGTCGGTTCAAATGTCGGGACCTCCCCTTCTTCCATCGGTGCTGCTTCACCTTCGGTATTCCGGAGGGTATTGACCCCGATATCACCGCTGTCACAGGCAATCTCAGTCCAAATATAATCTTTGTCGACTATCTCCTCCTGATATTCAGTATAGGTCTGTGTATTTCCTTTGCTGTCGGTTTCCTGACGTTCGGTATACCCGCAGGCAATTGCCCTTCCGCGTCCCACCAGCCTCCAGAAAGGAAGATATATCGCGGAAACCTCAGTGATTCTGGCTGTGGTCTTCAGGTCTCGTGCCTTCAGTCCCTTTCCAAGCCATGTTCGAACCGCGGACTCTGCCCTCTCAGAATCAAGCTGATTTTTCAGCCTGATCTTACCAACACCCTTATCAACGACGAGTGAATGTGCGGCTTCACAGAATGGACAGAGTGCAAGCTGCTCGCCCTCTTCGATATCAATTCTGCCTCCGCAACTGGGGCAGTTCATGCCAAAAACTATTCTTCCGGCCATATATTCAGGCCTCCTTTGTGACACGATGGCCAAGGAATATTGATACACCTAATCCGATGAGCACAAGAATGAAGAAAATAGCATCAACCATCCCTCCAAGGAGTGCCCCTACAAAGGCGATACCAAACCCGACTCCTGCCACCATTGCATAGGGAAACGAAGAGCGTGTCGGAAATGTCGAGGTATAGACTGCGCCTCCGGATCCGTCAAGGACTGCTGTATACTCTTCGTTATTGAACCGGTATGTGATCTGATAGATCGGGAAGTAGATGAGTGCCTGTTCCTTACCGGTCCCCGGTAGATCCTCCAGATACGCATCCATATTGATCTCGACATCCTCGACCCGTGCATCACCGGTATTAAATGACGCATCATAGAGTGTAATATCCCCCGGGGGAATCTTCAGCTCCTGCATGCCTGCCAGTGTGGTCCCCTTTGCCGGACGGATTTCAACCTTCTCCCGTCCATCCACATCCCGTTTAAACTGGTAAACCGGGAAATATATCTTGTCAAATGAAACAATTTCTGCTCCTTTCTCAAGCTCCTTGGCCATCAATGGCCCTGCAGTCCAGCGCCTGAATATGGCTCTGGCTTTGTCTTCGTCAATGGTGAACGGCAGGGCATAATAGAACATCACGCCTGCACGATCAACAAAAACCGTGGAGTCACAATATGCGCACTTAGAAAAATGTATGCCGGAGTCTACACTCATTGGTGCGCCGCATTTTGGGCATTGGAAAGCCGACATATAATGATGAATAAGACTAGAGATATTTAATTTTATCGAACTGCCTGATGTCCATTAATCAATGTGCATCAAACAGTTTCTGTTTCGATCATTATATGACATGCGGACATGAGGCCCGCGGATCAAAAATGGTCAAAATCAGCATTATTTCCGCAATGGGGGCATTTTCCAGGTTATTGGAAAAATGGATTTGAGATTGTATACTCTTTCTTACCTGTCTGAGGGATTCTTCACGACTTTTATTGTGACATTAGCCGTTTTGCCAAGTCCAAGGCCAAGGAGTGAGGGGTTTTCCACGTTCATCCGTGCGGTACTCCCAAGGGTGATCACACGATCATATACAGTGATGCCCTTCTGGTCATACGTTGAGGCAGTATCAAACGTAATATCAAGCTTCTCATCAGAAACAATGTAGATCCAGTAGGTGCCGGGAGCAAGGTCATAGGCCATCTGCCGTCCGTCATCAATAGTGACGGTGGTGTCATAAAGCACTTCTTCGCCATTGAGACAGCCGGAAACGGCCACACCTGATGCAAGAAGTGCAACGAGCAGTATGAAAACAGAGTATTTCATGATGTGTAAGTATACATATTCATAAATAAGTATTTCTTTCTGATCCATATGGAGTTCCTTTATATGGTATAAGTATAATAATGTACATTGCACAACATAGTTTGGCATTCAGTAAGGAGAATGTACATTATGCAGACCAAAATCAATCTCGATGATGAGAGTATACCAAAGACCTGGTACAATATCCAGGCCGATCTCTCATCTCCTCTTGATCCGCCGCTCCACCCTGCGACCGGACAGCCTGTGTCACCTGATGATCTTGCACCAATCTTTCCGATGGGGCTGATCGAACAGGAGGTAAGCCAGAAGAAAGAGATCCCAATACCAGATGAGGTCAGGGAAATACTCAAGCTCTGGAGGCCTTCTCCCCTGTACCGTGCCCACAGGCTTGAACAGTACCTCAAGACCCCGGCAAAAATCTATTACAAGTACGAAGGGGTCAGTCCTGCCGGAAGCCATAAGCCAAATACTGCGGTCCCACAGGCCTACTATAACATGAAAGAGGGGACTGAGCGTATTGCAACCGAGACCGGTGCCGGCCAATGGGGTTCAGCGCTTGCTTTTGCCACCTGTCTCTTTGGCCTTGAATGTACTGTCTATATGGTCAGGTCAAGCTATGCTCATAAACCATACAGAAAATCCATGATGCAGGTCTGGGGGGCTGAATGCATCCCGAGCCCGAGCACAAAGACCGCATCCGGCCGTGCAGTCCTTGAAAAAGATCCTAACACCACCGGGAGTCTCGGGATTGCCATTTCAGAAGCAGTTGAGGATGCAGCAACAAGTTCTAACACTCACTACTCGCTTGGGTCTGTCTTAAACCATGTCTGCCTTCACCAGACTATCATCGGTCTTGAAGCGCGTGAACAGCTCGCAATGGTGGATGACTACCCTGATGTTGTTATCGGGAGTGTTGGCGGGGGATCGAACTTCGCAGGGATATCATTCCCATTTGCAGGCGATCTGCTCACCGGGAAGGCAAAAGATACAGAGATCATTGGAGTTGAGCCTGCTGCATGTCCAACGTTGACCCGCGGGGTCTTTGAGTATGACTTTGGCGATGTTGCGGGGCTCACTCCAATGCTGAAGATGTACACCCTTGGTCACGACTTTGTCCCGGCATCACTTCATGCAGGTGGGCTCAGGTATCATGGCGACTCTCCGATCGTCTCGCGGCTCGTCCATGATGGGCTCATTACCCCGAAGTCATATGTACAAACTGAGGTTTTTGAAGCTGCCCAGATCTTTGCACGGACAGAAGGGATCATTGTTGCACCGGAAGCAGCGCATGCTGTCAAGTGTGCGATTGATGCGGCACTTGAATGCAGACAGACCGGAGAAGCAAAGACGATCCTCTTCAACAACTCAGGCCATGGTCATTTCGATATGTCCGCATATGATGCCTACCATGCAGGTGAGATCATCGACTATGAATGCCCGGATGACCTTATCAGAGAGTCTCTGGCGAACCTCCCGAAGAGAGCGTGATCCCGAAAATAGGGCTTCTGATCAACCCGATTGCTGGCCTTGGAGGAACCGTCGGGCTGAAGGGAACCGATGGTCTTTCAGAAGAAGCGCTGGCACGGGGGGCCATCCCCCGGTCACGCATTCGGACAGAAGAAACACTTTCTCTTCTTTCAAAAGATCAAATCGAATTTCTGACTGCATCCGGTCAGATGGGCGAGGAAGCTCTTCTGAAAAGTGGAATTACCAGGTATACCATTCTGTATACCTGTGGCGAGAAAACAACTGCCGATGATACAATCGCTGCCTGCCGGGCCTTCAAAAAGGCTGGAGCAGATCTCATCGTCTTTGCAGGAGGTGACGGGACAGCCCGTGACGTCCTGAGAGCCGTTGGACCGACCATTCCAGTCCTTGGGATTCCGGCGGGTGTGAAGATGTTCTCTGCGATCTTTGCGTCAGATCCGATCAGAGCAGCCACGCTCATCAGGGAGGTTCATTCTCTGCCCACAAGAGATGCAGAAGTCCTTGATATTGATGAAGAGGCGTATCGCCATGGAAGCCTTACCGCCTGCCTGTATGGGATAGCAAAAACCCCTTTCAAGACAGGCTATGTCCAGCATGCAAAAGAACCCTCTTCAGCCGCAGGTAACGAGGAAGAAGAAAGGCGGCAAATCGCAGAGTTCATGGCTCTGATTCTTGCATCAGAACGTCCCTTTATACTTGGGCCTGGATCGACCACTGAGGCAATTGCACGTGAAATGGGGCTTCCAAAAACGCTTCTTGGGTTTGATGCCTATGCCGGAGGATCTGTTGATACCATGGATCTCAACGAGAAAACCCTGCTTTCATTTCTTGCAACACATCATGAGCCCCGTCTTATTATCAGCCCGATTGGATCCCAGGGCTTCATATTAGGCCGTGGCACCCAGGTGATCACCCCGGATGCCATTAAGAAGATCGGATTTGAATCAATCATTGTGGTTGCAACAAACAGCAAACTTCGGACAACCCCGGATCTCCATATTGATACCGGTGATCACCAGCTTGACTGCTTATTTCCGGATACTGTTCGCGTCATCTGCGGATATGGTATTGCAGAGCGGCGAAAACTATTGAGATCAGGCTGTGAGGATTGAAAAGGAGAATCGTGATGAATCATGGACAGCTGAAAACGAGCGGTATTCCCAGCCTTGATCTGGTCATTGGTGGAGGGTATCAGGCAGGAAGCCGTATTATTGTCTATGGAAGTCCACTTTCTGGAATAGATAGTCTGGCATCAAGGTTTGCAGACGCAAACGGTGGTATCCATCTGATCCTTGATGAAGAGGCTCAGGACGGTATGGTGCCGGCTGCGGGACTTTCCATTGAAGATCTTGCATTTGATATCAGGGGAGATTCTGCCATCATCGATTCACTTTCGACGGTGATTCTGAACCGGGGGATTGACCAGGCCGTTTGGCTCCTTACCATAGCAACACAGGTGTTTCGTTCACAGGGGGGCTGTCTTCTCTGCACGATGTACGAGGGGCTCCACCCCCTGTATGAGGAGATACGTATCTTTCGGCAGGCCGATGTCGTCTTCCATCTCAGATCCGAGATCCATCGGTCACAGATTGAGCGTTCTCTTCAGATCGCAAAATATCGCGGGATGCGGATTCCGGAACGGATGATTCCCTTCATCATCACTGGTGATGGAATCGAACTCTCGACCACCTCAAGAGTCGTATGAGATCGGCAATAGAATGATGACAGAAACAGTATATGATATTTCCGGGATCTGATCTCAAATAAAGAATTGCACTGGACCATCTCGCATTCTCTGTACATTCCAGACTATGTGTACTCTTTTCTGACCAGTTGTGTTGCCTCAACCATTCGGGAGAGCTTTGCATATGCACCTTCTGGTGTATGCATCCGGAGCCCGCAGTCAGGATCGATCAGAATTGTTTCATGCGAGAAGACTTCGATACACTGTTCGATCCGCTTTTTGATCAGGTCAACCGACTCAACCTCATGGTCTGATGAAGCGACACACCCGCATCCGACCATTTTACCTGCAAGGTCCTTATCTGAAAAGATCTCCAGGTTCTGCGGCTCCGTCGCTGCCTCGATATCGAGGATGGAAATCGGGAGTTTGAGGAGGGAATCAATGATCGTTTCAAGGGGGCCACAGACATGCAGGCAGACCGGGACGGGTACAGCATTTGCAATGGCTGTTATGGCGGAAACGCCGGTTTCAAGGTCCGCAGCACCTGTAGAGAGGATCGGCTCGTCTATCTGGATGATGCAGACTCCTGCTTCAGCAAGCGCACGGCCCTCGGCGGCAAGGGCTCCGGCAAGATCCAGGACGAGCTCCTCACGATTTCGGTATTCCGGCGTCTGTATCCTGAGAGCATGGGCAAGCGAGGAAGGCCCTGTGAGAATCCCTTTCACCTGGTTTGCCTGCTTCAGAGCATACCGTGTATCTGAGACGGTGATTGGAATTGCTGCGGCACCGACATGGGAGATGACAGTATCGTCCCTGATGCCCGGCAGCTTCCCGGTAAATGCCCGGACCATCCCTTCACGCACCTGCCCATCAGAGATGATGTCAATTCCCGCACGGAGCTGTTCGGATACTGCAAACCGGACAGCGTGGCGGTATGGGTCCACAAGTCCAAAAAGCCCTGTTTTCTTCACTGCAGGAAAACTCCCGACTACCGTTGTCGGCAGCAGGGTGGTCGGGTCAAAGGTATGTGCGGACATCATCATGGGGTGACACGGTGGCGGTCACGGGGGAAAAGCACTGCTTCGCGAATGTTCTGAAGGCCGCAGATCGTCATGACCAGCCGTTCAGCTCCAAGCCCCCATCCGGCGTGCGGCGGCATCCCGTATTTGAAGGGCTTGAGATAGAAATCAAAGCTCCCGGGAGAGAGGCCTTTTGATCTGATCTGCTCAACAAGTGTTTCAAAGGTGTGGCATCGCTGTGCACCTGATGAAAGCTCCATCCTGGGGTGCATCAAATCAAATGCGTTGCAGATTGATGGATCGCTTTCTTTCGGCATTGCATAGTAGGGCCGGATGGCAGTTGGCCATTCGGTGATAAAATAATGGGACCCCATCTCTTCGCCGATTAATCGTTCAGATGCGGTGCCGAGATCATCGCCATATGCAACTGGTTCATCACTCTTCCCAGCAGCAATTTCGATTGCTTCTGCATATGGCAGGCGGGGAAGTGATCGATCCGGCACCTCAATGTCTATAATCCCAAGCGTATCGAGCTGGCTAAAACAGTGATCGGCAACTGACCGGTAGATCTCGTGTATCATCCGCTCAAGGATCTGCATGACATCCTCATGGTCGGCAAACGAAACCTCAATATCGATTGAGGTCGCTTCATTGAGGTGCCTTACTGTGTTGTGTTCTTCGGCACGGAAGATCGGTCCTATTTCAAAGACTTTTTCACACCCTGCTGCCATCATCATCTGCTTGTACAGCTGCGGACTCTGGCTTAGAAAGGCTTCTTTCTCAAAGTACGCTATGGGAAAGAGTTCTGTTCCACCTTCGGTTGCAGCCGCGACCACCTTTGGCGTGGTGATATGCAGAAATCCTTCACGGAAAAGGAATGAATGGACTATCTCCATCATATGTGATCTGATTGCAAAAATGGCAGCGATACGGGGCCGCCTGACATCGAGAAAACGGGCATCGAGCCGGGTGTCGATCTCGGCAGGGACTTTCTCGGCAACGTCTAAGGGAAGAGGAGAAGCTGCCTTTGCCAGGATTTCAAAGGAGTCAGGAACCAGTTCCCTGCCTCCAGGTGCCTTGTCCGTCTCCTTGACAGTACCCTTGACACGAACAACAGATTCACGGGATACTTCCTTTACCGCTGCACGGACCTCTTCTGAAACCTTCTTCTTTGGGACGGTCACCTGCATGATGCCGGTTCTGTCCCGGATGAGAAAGAAGGCAAGGCCTCCAAGATCCCGTTCTTCATGCACCCAACCGGTGATTTCGGCGCGTTCCATATCAGCTGTGACCTCTCGTATTGGTATACGCATAGAAACTCACGTACTGGTAACTCGTACAAGGTGAAGAGGTTTACGAATAGTGTAAGTATTATTTCGCTGAGATATGAAATAATTCGGAGAAAAGCAGGCATTCGCCGATCACAGAGAAGTGGTATTGATGTCTTGCAGATAACAAAAACCTGCTGGGTTCATTATACACATGAATTCCGGACTCTCTCCGGAGCAAAAAAACTCTTTGAAAGCCCTGTTGGATTATTCTTCCGGCAACGTTTCGTCCGTGTGCTCCTGATTATCAAGAGCATCATCTAACAGTTCATCCAGATCATCTAATGAATCTGTATCCGGCTGTCCGGTCCAGACGTAATCTCCCTCCTTATGCCAGATGATACCTGCTGCACTTCCAGCATATAATGACTGCCGATCACTCCGCCCGGTCTGTTGCGTCCCTGACTGCAGTGCCTGAATACTCGCAAGTGATGACGATAGACCTGATGCAGAGAGCCCAAGGAGCCCACCTGCAACAAGCACCCCTGCGGCAGCACCTGAAAGAATGATCGTATCCTGAATTGTTGCCCCGGTGCCAAGGATGGACAGATACACTGTTGTCTCCTCTCGGAGGCCCCCACTCTCACCAATGATGGTGCCTGTGATTCTGATCCCACCTGGAAGATAGGCAGGAATTGGAACAGAACTGACAATTGTTCTTGGATATGGGGGATTTATCTGCCCCAGTTCGAATTGGTATGATGTCACGATCGCATCAATCTCAAGGACAAGATATACCGGTTGCTGATGTCCAGGCGCAGCAGAGATGGTCAAATAGTAATCCAGTTCAGCTCCTGCATATACGGTTGCATCCCGGGGATGTACCACAATGAGATACCCCTCATCCGGAATGGGCAGTGGTGCGGAAGGGTCATAGTAACCTCTATAGATTACCGGAGTACCTTCTGGATCATCAGGTATTGGGGGTGTCACCGGGGTGTATGGAACCGGTGTGGGATCGACGGGAACCGGTGTTATAACTGGAATATCTGTAACAGGGGTTGGAGTTCGAACTGGAGTGACCGGCACCGGATCAAGGGGGCGCCCATAACGGCGATCGTGGATGACGACAACTTCCCCGGTGGTGTAATAGGCAGTGATCTTCATCCGATCTACACCCGGAGTCCCTTCAAATACGAGTTCAGTTCCAACAAAGAGTGGTCTTTCCATAGACTTCATGACAATCCTGCCATCTGAAGTATACATCACGGCAACAATCCTGCTTATAAACTGCATGCCCGGTCCTCCATCAAACCGGACGATAATATCGGTTCTGGTCGGGATTGAGTCGACCGTAACATAGACCTCCTTTTTAACAGGCATCTCACCGAGCTGGCCTGGCGTGAGTGAGAATTCAGACGATGATCCTTCTTGCGGCATTGCTTCTGCTGAACTCATTATGGAGGGTATTACTGTTATCGGAGTATCCGGGCTTGCTACCAGACCAGATGCCCAGACAAGAAGAACAGCAATCAACAGCAACTGCAGATGCCTCATAAACCACAATAGGAGAAAGCAATTAATATAGGTTTTGTATCTGTATCTGTTATTTATTATATATTATACCTTTAAGGGATTATTCATAAGCGAATTCCCACGTCCAGGCATCCTATGATATTTATACTAGTGTTACTCATCACATTTATAGGAGGAAGATCGATGAATCAATTGAATACGGGTTATGGCAGGGTAGTGACTGCGCCTCAGTCGACCTTTGAGCTTTTCTCACTCATTGGACGATCGCTACGTGCGTCATGGAAACGGTACCTGGCTTATATGCTGGGATTTGCGTTCCTGGTATTTGCGTTAAATCTCTTTTTAATCCAGTATGACAGCCTTATCAGGGAGCACTTCAGCCAATACCTTCCTGAACTATTTGCACTGGTTGATCCGGTCATCCGGTATCTTCAGATAAACCTGATTATCGAATATGGAAACCTGGTCCCGGGTGTTGTATTATGGCTGTTCATCGGTTTTGTTCTGGCAGTTATGCGTGAACAGGGGCTGAAAGGGTTGAAAAAGATTCCAAACTCGTTTCTTCTTTCAGGAAAAGATATTTCAGAAACAGGAATCCATGGCTTTATATTTCTCATTGTGTTTACAAGTGTAACATTTCTCATCGGTCTCTACTTCAACAATACTCTCCTGATTCTCTTTTTTATTGTGAGTATTCTCTATGCACTTTCAGCACGGCAGAACGGTATTCTCGTCATGGCAATCCGGCTTCTCTACCATGACATGCACAAAATGATCGGAGATCCAAACAGATCCGGTGATGTACGTATGATCCCGATTGGATACTCTCTCGCCTCTCTTATGGGGATATGGTTTGGCTTTATCGCTTCGCTCCTCTATCTCATAGTGGCCTTATGAACTGCTCCACATAAACTACGGGTAGCCTGCACCAATCAGAGAATGGGCCTGAGCATATCTTCCTTCTTTTCAAATGGGAGGTATACCAGTTCATACCCGGAAAAATCTATTGAATAATCGATTGATTGGAGCGTTCCCGACCGTTTCACTTCATTTTTCAGGAAGAAGTACTCTGCTGTCTGCATGGCTTCACCATGATCGCAGGAGACCGGGATGTCTGGTATGTGAGGGGTCTTTCCGATCGAATATACAGGCTGGTTTTGTGAATACCGAAATCCAAATTCTTCTCCCTGTAATTCTGGTATGTTACCGGCAGTAATCCATATTCTGTGATTTCCATCAAAAGAATGCTCCCCTTTTACGAATCTGCGGATCTTTCCTCCAATTATCTTCATACTGGATATCATAATATCCGTATCAAGAACCCAGAATGGAACATATACCTGCTCATCAGGTGATCTGCCGGGTGAGGATGCATAGGTTACATTGACCTTATGAACGTCACCTTTTCGAAATTCATTTGGGCTATTGCAATGATTACAGATGAGTATCCGACTCCTGGTTTTTGCTGAGAGGATACCATTGCATGATGCACAGCGAAGGACTGATACGTGAAACATAACCCTCTTCTACCTCCCTGTATTGGATGACTTTTGAACTCGTTCGGTTATTTCCGATCCAAATCTGAATGTCTGGTAGGACAGCCCGCCGAGTATGAACCCGGAGATTAAGAGCATGATAAATGGTATAACTGCAACATTTCCGACCAGCCCTCCGGATTCCGGGATGATATCAAAGAAATAATAGAATGCGCTTCCAGCGATAATACCCGAGATTGCCGCTCCGATTGTTCCGGCAGTTACCTGCCGCCTGACATTTCCTGGTGCGCGCCCCGAGCAGATCCTGCCGGTATACCCATCAACAACGGCAAAGTATCCCCTGTTCCTGTAGGAATACCTGACTATCCAGAAGGGATAGAGGATTGTACTAAAGGATTGTGGAGTTACAAAGGATTTTGCATACGTAATATTGGATATCCCTGCTGATGCATCTGCATACGCCATATCACGAATTGCGCTTGCAGCACGCTCCATGCCATCCCTGGTAGAGCCGCTCGCTTCGAAGATGGGTATCTCCTCTTCATCTGCAGGCTGCACCTCGCCATCCGGGATTGTAATCGTGCGCACTCCAATATCACCGGCATTGCATGCTATCTCATTCCAGTCATACATCCTGCTGATGTCGGCTTTTTTAAAGTCCATGATTGTTTTATTGTGTATGACTTCTTTGTTATATCCACACACAATTGCTCTTCCCTGCCCCACCATTCTCCAGAATGGTAAGAAAATCAAATCAATTCCGGTTATATTTCCTGAATTCTTGAGATCAGCTGCTTTCTTTTGGAAGAGCGATCCCTGTTCAAACCATTCTTTCACCCGCTCGATTGCATCATCTTGTGAACACCGGTGGTTGTACATGAATGAAGTATCCTTTTCATACGCTCCGATCGAGCTGGCAGTACTGCAGTAGGGGCAGAGAATGAGAGAATCCCCATCTTCAACCAGCAGAGGCCCTCCACATGAAGGACAGTTCATATTGATGATGATTGATACCATTTTATCCCTCCGCTCTGGCAATATCGTCTTTTGAGATGATGGAATTGGCCATAATCCAGGCGCCTGCTATTCCGACGGGAATGAATCCATACAGGATCCAGTGTACATATATGCCGAGGATCAAACCCACAAGACCGGCCATAAAACCAATGATGAATACGATGCCAAATGGCAGTGAAGAGCGCATGGGATAGGTGGATGCATGGACAGCACCTGATGATCCATCGATTACTGCATGCCAGTTTTCATCATCGAATGTGTATTCTATCTCGTAGAGAGGGACATATACAAGTGATTGTTCCACCCCTTCTCCTGAAAGATTTGGCAGATAGCTATCCATCGTTATCTCTGGATCGAGCCTCAGGGTATCTCCAATATCAACTGTACTATCAAATATCTTCATGGTACCCGGATGGATGACAAGGTCCTGCATTCCCTGGATCAGCGTTCCCCTTGCGGGTCTGATGAAGAGTTCCTCCTGGCCATCTACCATACGCACAAAGCGGTATACAGGGAATAATATTTTTTTGAAACTCTTAATTTCTGCTTTTATATCAAGGTTTTTTGCCATTGAAGGATTTGATAGCCACCGGGAGAATATCTGTTGTGCCTGTGCATCATCTA
Source organism: Methanocalculus sp. MSAO_Arc2 (assembly GCA_003838065.1). Lineage (GTDB taxonomy): Archaea > Halobacteriota > Methanomicrobia > Methanomicrobiales > Methanocorpusculaceae > Methanocalculus. The sequence goes on along the minus strand of QZAC01000184.1, from coordinate 19,171 downwards.
CTATAAACGGAGTCAGGTAATAGAACATGACCCCGGAGCGATCAATAAATGATGTCGTTTTGCAGTATTCACAGAGGTGAAAGGACAATCGTGGCGTTACCTGTACAGGAGCACCACACTGCGGGCAGGCAAAAGCAGACATACCCAATGATACGTGAGATGGGAGAAATAATTTTCTATCCTCATTCACTTTTTGCGCTCCTGCCAGAGCAGACCCCTTTTTCCTCCGGATGTATGTTGCAACTACCTTCCGTCAGGTATTGTGGTGATCAAAGCCGTATTATCTCTTATCTCTCAAAAAGAAATCAATGAATCAATATCTGTACCCGCATCCAGAACATCCCTCAAAACCATACACGATATCACGTCTGCTTCCGGTACGGTATAGTGTAACACCTTTTAACGAGAGGCGCCATGCCATAAGGATTGCTTCGCGTATCTCGTCTCTATCTGCGCTCGCCGGAAGATTGATCGTCTTTGCAATAGATGCATGGACAGAACGCTGGAACGCTTCCTGCATCAGCAGGTGGTCCTGCCAGCTGATGTCAAGAGCAGACACAAACAGCCTGCGGAATTCAGGTGAGAGCCACTCCAGATCCTGGAGTGATCCTGTTCTTCTGATATAGTTTATCACTTCCTCTCTCTTCAGATCTCTATGGTATTCAGAATATCCAAGGCGTGCAATCTCAAGGTCGAGTGCACGGGAGAAGATCGGATGAACCATTTCAAACCGTCCACCTGCTGTGTGGTGCCTGGTATAGACAAATGAGTAGACCGGCTCGATTCCAGGCGAACACCCGGCAAGAAGTGATATTGTTCCGGTTGGCGCAATCGTTGTGACCTGAGCATTTCTGATCGGCGTATCCCAGGTGCTCCCCTCCCATGCAGGAAACGATCCATTCTCCCTTCCAATATTCAGAGATTCATCCACTCCAATCTGAGTAATGAATGACATCGTTTCCCTGGCAAATGACCGCGCTTCATCGGTATCATAGGGGATGCCTGCAAGGAGAAGTGCGTCATGCAGCCCCATTATACCAAGACCAATCTTTCGTGTCTTCACCGTTGCTTCCTCAATTTCTTTGATCGGATGCTGTGTAGCATCGATCGCTGCATCAAGGAACCTGACCGAAAGCCGCACGATCTCCTCCAGGTGCGACAGATTCAGATGATTGTTCTCCATACATCGTGCAAGGTTGATGCTTCCCAGAATACAGGACTCATATGGAAGGAGCGGCTCTTCACCACAGGGATTTGTTGCCTGTATCGTACCGAGGTGTGGTGTTCTGTTCCCCCGGTTTATCGTGCCTGAAAAAAGCACACCGGGCTCGCCATTGTGATAGATGCCATCAACGATCGCATCAAGTACATCGTGCATTCGTACGGTCTTCAGGGTTTGCGGATGGATAAAGAGTACCATGTCACCGCCACCAGTAGAGACTGCTTCCATAAAAGAATCCGGAATCATCACCGAGAGGTTGAAGTTTGTGAGTGTGCCCTCCTTATGTTTGGCATGGATGAAGGTGAGGATGTCTGGATGATATATATCAAGAATGCCCATATTTGCCCCGCGCCTGCGTCCACCCTGCCGGATGACCGATGTTGCGCAGTCGAAGATCTCGATGAACCGGGTCGGGCCGGGGGAGATTCCATCTGCAGGCCCAAACTGTGCCCCTTCTGGCGGGATATCTGAGAAGTTGTACCCTGTTCCGCCACCGGTGATCTGGATGATTGCTCCCTGGCGGACTGCCTCAAAGATCTCTCCTATGGTGGATCCAATCGGGATCACAAAACACGCGGCAAGCTGGCTGCATGATGTGCCTGCATTCATAAGTGTGGGAGAGTTTGGGAGAAAATCGAGATGTACCATCATCTTGTAGAATGCCAGACCCTCAGTGTCGGTCTTACCTACATGATCTGCTACCCGGCGACAGATGTCGGCAAAGTCCCGCTCTTCAGCAAGCAGGTAGCGGCTTTTGAGTATATGCTCCCGTATCTCTTCGTTCATCACCAATCACCAGCCATTCCCGATCCCGGAGATTGAGAGGATTCGCCTGAGGAAAAGCGATCCATGCCAGATCAATTCATCAAGCAGATTGGCGAGGCCGTCGATGGTGAATCCATCAGGGAACAATTCCCCTTTTGGTTCCGGCGGGGGGAGCGGAGTGTCAGGCCGTTTCGGGGTGATGGATGGTGTATCATCAGGTATACGATCAGGCGTTTCTGTGGGTGCCGGCGTTTCAGGATATGGAGTTGCAGGTACCGGTGTCTCCTCGATATCATCAGATAGAGCCAATCCTGCCGGATGGGTGAATATCGCCCCGGCTCTTGTTTTACCATCAGGTCCGCACTGGGTGATCTCAAGGAGAGGTCCAATTGGTTTTTCCGGAACCGTTCCGCTGACGGCAACATGGAGCGACAGGCTCTCCCATGATGGATAGGAGAGTTCAAAGCCGGGAATTGAGTAATAATAGCCGCGTCCAGGGAGCCTTTCCATCACGTTGCCGTTTCTGACGATTGATGTATCCCATTTTGCGTCCTTGAGTGCAGAACGGAACCGGAGGGTATCTGTTAGTGGGAACGTTGTCTGCGGATGCCGGTTGAATGTCAGGTATGTCCTGAGCGTAACTGTTTCTCCGGGGCCAAGATCCCGACTGGGTGTTGTGTATCTGGGAGAGACGGTAAATGCCGAGAGATCAGGGGGCGGAGGTGAGATAATAACCGGATCGGGAGGTGTCCCTGATGGCACCTCTCCTGCAGGATATGCGATCTGGGATACCGAATATTCTCTCTCCGGGCGGAGCTGATAGGTCCGGTCGAGCTGGCGAATGCTGAGGATGGAGATGTGATCTGGTGATCCCATATCCGGTACGGCTCCTCTGAGCTGGACTATAAGGCGCACATCATTTGAGGTGGGATACGAGATATCCCATCCCGGAACCGTCTCCCTTGTTCTTGAAGAGGTTCTGATCACCGTCTCTACTCCGGATCGCTTCAGGATAACGGTCCATTTCGGGTTTTTTAGATCGGTATTCAGAGTAAGGGAGTCATCAGAGGGAACTGTTATGGCATCAAAATCAGGGAACCACAGGAAAACGTCGATCTCCTGCACCGCACCAGATTCGAGATAGCCTTGCGGCAGGCCATGTACCTCTTCTATGACGAATCCAGAGCAAGCAGGCACCACAGTGAGAAAGAATATGAGACAAACGATGGTTCGGTTATCCATACCTGATCATGTGCCGTTATAGGAAAGAGTCTTTTGTCTCAGGATGGCAATGTGATTTATCCATGCATCTCACTGTCCTTGTTGAAAACACGACCATGACTGATCGGTATTTCCGGGGAGAGCCGGCTCTTTCCTTCTTCATACAGGATGACGAAGCGAGCATTCTGTTCGACTGCGGGTATTCGGATCTTTTTATCCAGAATGCTTGTGCAATGGAAATTGACCTCCTCAATGTAGACAACGTCATCCTCTCTCATGGCCATATTGATCATACCGGGGGCCTGCCTTCCCTGGCAGCATATCATGTCCGATCAGCGATAGAAAAAAGGAGCAGGACCTGGCCGACATTCATCACCCACCCCGAAACATTCAGGAGGAAGAAGGGAAAGGAAGAGGTGGATGTTGGCTGTCCGGTTTCCCCACAATACCTGTCCGGTTTTGGAGACGTGCGGACATCAACGGTGCCTGTCCGGGTAACAGATCGGATCTGGTTCCTTGGTGAAATTCCGCGTCCTCACCCTGATAGGATTGCACAAAGCAGTGCGTTTGTCGAGACCACGAAGGGTTGGGTGCCGGATCCCGTGATCGAGGACTCATGTCTTGTGTATACATCGGATGAAGGTCTTGTTCTCATCTGCGGGTGTACCCATGCCGGGATTGAACATACCGTTGCATATGCGCGCCATATCTGTGGGGAGGAACGTATATCAGCCGTCATTGGCGGTCTCCATCTGCATTCGGCCACACCCAAAAGGATCGCCGATGTTGCAGACTGGTGCGCGCGATCAGGGATCAAGCGGATCTATCCCTGCCATTGCACAGGACTCAAGGCAACGATCGCCCTCTCCCAATACCATGAAATCATCCCAGTTGGGGTTGGATCACACGTGGTATGGGGGAATTAACCGGGTTCCTACCGGATAAAGTATAAACCTCCGGCAATACGAATGATGGATATGGTTGTCCCATCAAAGGTTTTCTTTACCAAGGGTGTAGGTATACACAAGGACAAACTCGCCTCATTTGAGTTAGCGCTGAGAAAGGCGGGCATTGAAAAGTTCAACCTCGTCTATGTCTCCAGCATCTTCCCTCCACATGCTGAGATTATATCCTGTGAGGACGGTTTGAAATCTCTTCAAACCGGTGAGATTGTCTACTGTGTGATGGCTCGAAACGAGACAAACGAACCGAACCGGCTGTTATCTTCTGCAATTGGTCTTGCGCTGCCAAAACAGGCGAATGAGTACGGATATCTGTCAGAGCACCATGCATATGGAGAAACCGCCTTTGTATCAGGAGAATATGCTGAAGATCTTGCAGCTACAATGCTGGCATCAACACTCGGGATCGAGTTCGATCCCGATAAAGCATGGCAGGAGCGGGAACAGATCTATAAAGCAAGCGGCCAGATAATCAAGACAACCCATATCTGCCAGTCGGCAGAGGGCGATCCCGATGGCCGATGGGTGACGGTCATCGCTGCTGCAGTCTTTGTCTTATAAACCCCCACCATTTTTTGTAATAGCTGGAGATGACTGAATGGAGATCTTTGGTATTCTTCTTGCAGATCTCTATACCTGGGTCATCATACCTATTCTCATCGTTATCGCGCGGATTGCCGATGTCAGTATGGGGACGATCCGGATTATTTATGTTGCACGCGGATATCGCCATCTTGCCCCCGCCATCGGGTTTTTCGAGGTGATCATCTGGCTTCTTGCCATTGGCGAGATCATGAAGAACCTTGATAATCCCGCCTGTTATATTGCATATGGTCTTGGTTTTGCTCTTGGTAATTATACTGGAATCCTTCTTGAAGACAAGCTCTCAATCGGCCAGGTGATTGTCAGGGTGATCACAAAACGGGATGCCACACAACTCGTTGATTCTTTAAAACAGAAGAATTATGGGATAACCTCAATTAATGCAGAAGGTGCAACCGGAGAGGTCAAGCTGATCTTTCTTGTGATCAACCGGTCATGCCTTCCGGAAGTAATCGACCAGATCAAACATTTCAATCCACATGCTTTCTATTCGGTTGAGGACGTCCGCTCCGTAAAGGAGGGAGTATTCCCCCTGGAACAGCGGGGTTTTCTCAGCTCACGAATCAATGCCATGAAGGTCAGGCGAAAACAAAAGTAGCTATCGCAAACGTATCGTATCCAGATTTCTGAGCCTTTTTCCAGATTCCATTATTTCTGCAATGGGGAAGGGCTCTGGGCGGCTTCCTATGGCTACGATGAATATCCAGGAAGTCTTTATTTGTATAATGATCTATTTCATTATCCTGCACGATATAACGAAGAGACATGATATCCATGAAAATCCTCTATATAAACAGAAAATTCCGGATCTTCCTTGCCTTGCTGATACTCTGCACATGCGTGGCGACAGGGGTGCAGGCAGGCGGGGCATACGAATTCGTCCTGGAATGGGGTACTGAGGGCGCCGGGGATGGTCAGTTCCACAGGCCCTGGGGTATTGAGATAGATGAAGCTGGCAACTTCTATGTGACTGATCGCAGCAACCATCGGATCCAGATGTTTGATGGTGATGGTACCTTCATCAGAAACTGGGGTGCTGAAGGTGACGGCGATGGGCAGTTTAACGAGCCACGGAGCATCGCAGTGGATACAGGCGGCAACGTCTATGTAACAGATTATAGAAATCACCGTGTCCAGGTGTTTTGCAACACGGGCACCTTTATCAGAACATGGGGTGTTGAGGGCACTGGCGACGGCGAGTTCAATTCTCCAACGGGTATTGCAGTAGATGGCAATGGCAATGTGTATGTGGCTGACACGAGTAATAATCGCATCCAGAAATTCGATGCTGAGGGCAATTATATCACAGAATGGGGTTCTTCTGGTTCTGGCGATGGGCAGTTACGTGGGCCACATGGCATCGCGGTGGATGGTGATGGCAACGTCTATATCGTCGACTGGGGGAACCAACGAATCCAGGTGTTCAGCAGCACAGGCACCTTCATCAGAACGTGGGGTGCTAAGGGCACTGGTGATGGGGAGTTCAATTATCCAATTGGCATCGCGGTCGATGGTTCCGGGAATGTCTTTGTAGTTGATTGGGCGAATGATCGGATCCAGGTGTTCAAGAGCACCGGGACCTTCATTACTACATGGGGCTCGAAGGGCACTGGCGATGGCCAGTTCATCCAGCCAGAGGCCGTTTGTGTGGATGATGATGGCAATGTCTATGTGGCAGATTATTGGAACCACCGCATCCAGAAATTCGCGCCTATCGGCAGTATCAGTCCGGCAGTTACCTTCACTGCAGTCCAGAACAGGGGAAAGGCCCCCTTCACTGTCCGGTTTCTTGATCAATCGCCTGCTCTTGTGAGAGAATGGAAATGGAGCTATACAAACGGGAATGGCTGGGTTGAGTTCTCAAATATAAAAATACCCGGTGTATACGTTTACAGAAGCCGGGATATATTCCATCCGGCTCACCGTGACGAATAGAGAAGGCAGTTACACCCACACAGAGAATCAGTACATTACAGTCACCGATACCCTGTCATCATCTGAACAGGACGGTATCTCAGCCCTATTTCGTATTCTGGTTCGATGGCGATCGGGAGCCTTCATGGCACCCGGGTAATCCCGGCTGGCAGTTTGGAAGGGATGGTGGGTTGCCATTTGCTCTCTATGCGAATATGGTGCGTATTCAGGGCTACCATCTGAACCAGGTTTTCCATTACACGAGTAGAAATGTGGTTGGGATGATCCGGATGAACAAAAGATTGTGGAAGGAGTCGCACCTGCCCCTATGCTATTACGTGTAGTATTGGTTACCTGCCCGGCACAATCGACAAGAGATCCCATGCAAGGGACTCGCTTTGTTTCATCCCGGTCATCATGGTGTCAAGCCTGAGACTGCCGGGAACCTCTATTTCGTCTGTGATGTCCTGGATAAAGACATCGACGATACTACCATACGCATCACGTGTCCCTCGTGAATCCGGGCTTCGTCCCCACGCCTGCATCAGTGCAGCTGCAGGGCCCGAAACCGGACGGCTTCCGATAAACGGACTGACGGCAATAACAAACGCATCTGATAGCGCATCCCAAACACCCTCGCATTCAAGGATAGGCCCGATGCTCGTCACAGGATTTGAGGGCCCGATAATTACCGCTTCGCTGTTATGTATTGCTTCGATCACCGCGTCTGTTGCAACTGGAGGTGTCTCAAACCGACGAATGATCCCTGAGATCTGTACATTGCCCCTGTGTTTGACCCAGTATTCCTGGAAATGCATGGGCCCGGACTCTGTGGCCACATGGGTTGCAACAGGGGTGTCGCACATCGGAAGGACAGCTGCACAAACACCAAGAGCCTCTCCAACTGCCGCTGTTGCATCGGTGAGCGTCTTTCCTTGCCTGAGCAGATCTCCTCTCGCAATATGAACGGCACGGTCCCGATCCCCGATTGCGATCGGTTCGGCCATCCCGATCCGCTCCAGGTACCGGTTCGTCTCGAAACTGTCCCCCCGTATCCCCCACCAGGTTTCTGTATTAAGGATACCGGCAAAGAGATACAGAACGGTATCGATGTCAGGCGAAAGGTGGTTGCCAGAGACCCACATATCTTCGGCAGTATTGACAACAACAGATAGTTCGGTATCGTTTACAATCTGGCGCATACCCTGGATTAACTTTGGTGTTCCGGTTCCCCCTGACAGAAGACAAATCATACAGATGATCTCAATGCCTGAAGTAAAGAGCCTTTGCCGGGATCAAATCTCCTGTCCCTGCAAAAAACCCCGCGCTCCACTCACCCGGGAGAATTGGGCAATCACCGGCTTCATCATCCAGGAGTCCGCCGATTATCACTTCCACTTTTCATAACTCTGCCTCTTCGGGCCAGTTGCGTAAGGGGGTTTATAATACTCCTCGTGCCTCATAGATCAGATCATGCGTAATACCGGGCTGCCGGGTACGGATGGTCGCAGATCGAAGATGATCAAGGACCCGGTTCATGGAGATATCGAAGTGGATAAGGGCATACGCTCTCTTCTCGACACACCTCCAGTTCAGCGCCTGCGGATGATTCGCCAGCTCGGCTTTTCGTTCCTTGTGTACCCGGGTGCTAACCACAGCCGCTTTGAGCATGCCCTCGGAACCATGCACCTTGCCACCCACCTCTGCAGGCGCCTCTCACTGAGCAAGGACGAAACCCTGCTCCTCCGGGCAGCTGCTCTTCTTCACGATATCGGCCATGGCCCGTTTTCGCATGCGATCGAGCCGATACTCCAGGCATACTGCGGCCGTGGCCATGATTCTGTACTTGATCTGCTGGAGGACGAACAGACCAATCCTGCCCTTGCCTCTCTGGGAGTGGATCCTGCTGAAGTGTCAGAGATTATCACAGGCAGACACCGGCTTGCCGGAGTAATTCATGGAGAAATTGATGTCGACAGGATGGACTATCTCAATCGTGATGCTCATTACACGGGTGTTCCTTATGGTTCTGTCGATGTCCACCGGATCATACGAAGTACTGTGCTTACCCGGTCCGGTATCCATCTGGATGAATCCGGTATACAGGCGGCAGAGTCGCTCCTTGTCGCACGCACACTGATGCGGCCGTCTGTCTACTTCCACCATGTTTCACGAATTGCCGAGAGGATGTTTTTAATCGCAGCGGTATCGCACTGTGATGCAGGGGGAGATCCAAAATCACTGGTCAGGATGGATGATCCTGCCTGCATTGTCACGTTCCGTGAATCGCCAGGCAGGATCACCCGTGAGATGATCCACCGCCTTCTCACCAGGAAACTCTATAAACGTGCAGTATATGTCGGGGCTGCTTCCATGAATAAAGTGCAGATGCCCCGACCCGGCCTTGCCGACTCGTTTATGCTGGCTGAAGAAATAGCCGATCGTGCCGGTGTTGCATCGCATGAGGTCTGTGTGGACATCCCCGAATTCCCCGGAGACATGACGATGGGTGTCATGGTTCAAAACCGCCATGATATCGTTTCCCTTGAGGAGATCTCCCCCTTGATCCAGAGTATGAACGAGATCCGGCGATCACAGTGGCGGCTTGGTGTTTACTGTCCAGAGGAACACCGAAAACGGGTGTTTGCTGCAGCAGCTGAGGTGCTCAGGATTCGTCGGATAACAAAACAGGATAAACTTCCAATAGATACTGAAAACGAGGGAGTGTGATTGTATGAAAGAACTGGTTATAGGGGTGAGCGGTGCAAGCGGAATGATCTATGCAAAACGGCTGATCGAAATCCTGCATAAAGAATGCCGGGTTCACCTGGTCGTGAGTGAAACAGGAGAACTGATTGCAGATCTTGAAGGAGTATCGTTTTCTGGATTTGATGTCATCCGGGAGGAAAATAAAGACCTTTCCGCTGGCATAGCAAGTGGATCGTTTCAGTTCGATGGAATGGTCATCGTCCCATGCTCCATGAAAACTCTTGCCGGGATAGCACATGGTATCTCAAATACCCTGATTGGCCGTGCAGCAGATGTCTGTTTAAAAGAAAAGCGACCGCTGATTCTTGTGCCAAGGGAGACACCATATTCACGGGTGCATCTTATCAATATGCTTGCTGCCCATGATGCTGGTGCAGTGATACTCCCGGCATCACCCCCGTTCTACCAGCGGCCGGAACAGATTGCAGATCTTGCTGATATGATTGTTTCGCGGATCCTGGATCACCTTGGAATCAAGCATACAATCGGATCGCGATGGAGTGGATATCATGCGTGAATTCATTGAAGAGTTGCGGGAAGCAGACCTGTTGATCGATATCGAGGAAAATGTTTCGACAATGTTTGAAGCACCTAAGATGGCCTATGGAACTGATAAAACACTTTTCTTCCACAAAATGGCCCGTAATTATCGTGGCGTTATGAACCTGACTGCAAACAGGGAGACGCTTGCAACTGCCCTCTCTATGGATGCTGACAGTATCGTCCGGCGGCTTGCTTCCTGCAGATACACTGGTGAGATCGTTGATGAGGGGTCGCTTTCGACCCATACGTGTGATCTGAACTCTCTCCCTGTGATGACCCATTTTCCTCTGGATGCAGGTCCATACATAACCGCCGGGATCGTCTTTTCGAGTTACCGCGGGGTTGAGAATGCTGCAATCCACAGGATGCTTGTTGCAGGAAGCAACCGTTGTGTCGCAAGGATCGTTGAAGGGCGGCATACCTTCCAGCTCATGCGGTCTGCCCATGAACATGGTGAACCTTTACCGGTCGGAATCGCGATCGGTGTTCACCCCGCAGTGATATTTGCCTCATGCACACGTGTCCCCGAAGGAAAAGAGCTTGCATATGCCGCTGAACTGATGGGTGGCGAGATCTGTGTGCGAACCCTTAACAATAACGTCCGTGTCCCGGAAGCTGAGTTTGTGCTGGAGGGATACCTTACGGATAAAACCCAGGCAGAAGGTCCGTTTGTTGATATTACCGGCACCTATGATCCGATCCGCGACCAGCCGGTGATCGAGATTACCGGTATCGCCACGAAAAAAGACCCGATCTATCATGGTATCCTTCCATCAGGTGCAGAACACCGCCTCCTGATGGGCGCTCCCTATGAGCCACGGATCTACCAGTCGGTTGCTGGCGTGACAAAAGTCAGGGATGTCCTCCTGACCAGAGGTGGTGCAGGATATCTCCATGGAGTCGTCCAGATTGAAAAACAGACTGAAGGTGATGGGAAAAACGCCATTATGGCGGCATTTACCGCACATACATCACTTAAACATGTCGTGGTTGTTGATTCAGATATCGCGATCCATGACCCCGAAGATGTTGAATTCGCAATTGCAACCCGTGTCCGTGGTGACCGTGATATCATGGTCGTCTCCGGTGTCAGGGGTTCCTCGCTTGATCCATCCAGGATCGCTGACGGGGTGAATGTCAAGGTGGGTGTGGATGCAACGATGCCGCTTGGGAAGGAAGATGAGTTTATCAGAGCAGGATGGGATGCATAATGGAGCTGGACCGATCTGATGAAGAGATTCTATCAGGGGAGTATGGAGAGACACGTAGGATGATGCTTGAGATATTAATCGCTCTTGGGAAGGTCTATGATGCTGAGCGGCTGATCCCTGTTTCGAGTGTGCAGGTTTCAGGAGCGTCATACAAAACGATCGGAGATGCCGGTCTTGAATGGCTCTCTGGATTGAATGCCCGTGCGGTTGTCCCTGCCTTCTTAAACCCGATCGGGATGCCCAGGGATGCATGGAGAGAGATGGGGATTGATGAGGCGTTTGCCAGAAGACAGCAGGAGATCCTTGACGCATATAGGAGACTTGGCATTCAGCTCTCATGTACCTGCACCCCCTACTATCACCGGATCGTGTCGTATGGTGATCATCTTGCCTGGTCAGAATCGTCCGCAGTCTCCTATGCCAACTCAGTTATCGGTGCACGGACGAATCGTGAAGGGGGGCCATCTGCCCTTGCTTCTGCATTGATAGGAAAGACTCCTGAGTACGGTCTGCATATTATGAAAAACAGGCTCCCGGATATCGTCATCCAGGTAGACGATCCGGTGGCTGCACACGAATGGGGCATTTCAGAGTATGGTGCGCTCGGCTATCTTGTTGGAAAAATCGCAGGCAACAGGATTCCACTCTTTCGGGGGATCAGGGGGAACCGTGACAGTTTAAAAGCCCTTGGGGCGGCGATGGCGGCAACAGGGGCGGTTGCTCTCTTTCATGTAGAGGATATCACTCCCGAGTCACGGCTGCCGTTCTTCCGTGATGCAATATCTGACAGGAAGCTGGAAGCGATCACGATCCCAACCTCAGATGTCCTCTCGGTTTATTCCGATATCGAAGTAAATGCGGTTGCCATCGGGTGCCCTCATCTCTCGGAAGATGAACTCAGAAGAGTTGCGGAGCTGTTGGCCGGGAAGATGGTGAAGATGGATTTTTTTGTGTTTACATCAAAGGAGATGATCGAAGAACACCATGATCTGGCCGCTGCCATAGAGAAGTCAGGTGCGCATGTATATGCAGACACCTGTATGGTTGTCTCCCCGGCTACAGATCGGCTTGGTTCGGTGATGACAAACTCAGGCAAGGCGTTTTCCTATCTTCCGACGATGTGTGGTGTTCTCCCCCGGCTTGGGACACTTGAAGCATGTGTCCGGGTAGCAACTGAATAATGTTCACCAGCCTGTCGCACTCCGATCTGAACCGAAACGGCCGGGAAGAAAGAACGACGTGCCCAATGCTTTGGCCATGTGTCGTTGGCGATCACCTTCATTTCATTTTTCAGGGAAGAATTCCCTGCATATACAGCGAGAAGATGGTCATGTTATAGGTCGCGTGCGCAAGACACGCGACCAGGGTATCGGTTCTTTTCCTGAGGATCCCAAAGAGGCATCCTCCAATGAATACTCCAATGAGCGCATCCCATCCATACTGGAGGGCATGGGCTGCGGTGAAAACGAGTGCAGCGATGATGATCCCAAATCGTGGCTGGAGAACGCCCCGCATGGCAAGCTCCTCCCCAAAGCCCGCAGATATTGAAGCGGCAATAGCTGCAAGAGGAGTCATATAAGGAGCAAAAAGAAGAATTACCGCAGCTTCGTCAGTTAATGGCCAGCCCAACTGTGTAAATACTGCACCTGTCAACCAGTTGAGCCCAAAGAGTACCGGCACAAAAAAGAAGCCCGCAAGGACGCCGATCACAGCCCAGCGAGGTGTTGGGAATGCAAGCCCGAGGCGCCGGATGCTCTCTGCAAGTGTTTTCCGTGTCAGGTATCCAACAGCAAGAAATGATCCCAGAATAGCCCACATGAGCCGGTACAGCTCTGTACGTGCGAGAATGAAACTCTCTGGCGCATCGATTTGACCGGCAAGGAGAAGCAGTGGAGGCTCTCCAAGGATGAGGAGGGGAAGCATGAACAGCAGGGATGCTCCGCTTATCAGGACGAGTGCTGTTGTATGCACAAAATCATCAGGATTGATGGGAATGTACAGGCTGATTCGTTCTCGTATTCTCCTGTCATAGAAGATCAGAGGGGCCAGCCAGAAAATGAATGAAAGGAGTAGTGAGACGATCATGCTCAGGGTGATGTCCGGATCTCCGGCTGCGTTCTCGATCATGAGAGTCTCAGCGTTTGCATATCCAAAAGAAAAAATCGCCAGGATTCCCAGGATTACAATGGTCAGGAAGATAACAACCGGCCTGAGGTTTGTTCGTGAGATACTGAGGTGGGCGAGAACTGCAATGAGGATGATCGCAAACACTTCGGCTCCGGCGGTAAGAAAAAGGATGATTTCATCGCCTGCAACTCCTGCAACCCATATAAGTCCCAGAGTTGCGATGATCATCAACAATACTATTGTGGGTGTCCTATCGGGCATATTCATGGTATAGATCCTCACCACGAAACACGCATTACAGTGATATTTCTACTAACAGATGATAAAAATGTCAGTATTTTGGTTTTCTCATCAGAAGAACCTACATTCCGATGAGATCAAGCAGGTAGAATATACCTATGATCAGCACCGAAACAATCGCAACCACAAATCCCGGCCTGATCCCGAGTAATTCCGGGATTGTCTCTGCAGGAAAGGTACCTCGATTGAGAATTGTCCGGTCGAGCCGGGGATACAGGCGAGCGAATATTCCGGCCCCAATAGCAATTCCAATCATCCCGATGAGCGCATCGACGGCCCCTGAACCAACTGCGCCTGCTGCAGTGCCCGGGCAGTATCCAAGGATCCCAAATCCTGCTCCAAAAATAAGCCCCCCAAGAACAGTCGCACCGACCGATCCCACTCTATAGTGGAGCCTGACCATGCCTGCAGCCTTCATTGCATACACGCCGATCATCCCGACAAGAACAGCAGAGAGCATTATCTTCACGACCGTGAAGTCGGTGAGGAGGAGCTGGCCAATGATCACGCCGTAATCAGTCACCCCGCCCTTCTGGAGGAGAAATCCAAACACAATACCTGATCCGAGGCCAAGGACTATCTGGGCCTTCTTATTTGATCTGAGTGTTTCAAATGCCATTGAACTCACCACTTCAGAAAAATGCAAATCCATAGATCAGGCCTGCTGTCAGGATGCCTCCTGCAAAGAAACAGATGGCTGCAACCCAGCTTGCAAGTGAGAGCTGGAGTGTCCCGGAAATTCCATGGCCAGAGGTGCAGCCGCCTGCCCAGCGGGCTCCAAGTCCCATCAGGATACCGCCGATAAGCGCAATGATGAACCTGAAGATCGGATCCGTCCCAAACTCAGCGGCAAAGACGGCAGGCACGGTGAAGACGCTGAACATGCCTGATGTGTATGCTGAGATGAATGCACCGATCAACACCCCGATGATCAGCATCCACTGCCAGTCAACGGTTGGTGTGAACTTCTGGTAGTATGGCATTGATTTGGCCTTTTTCCGTGATACCGCCGTTTCTACCATGCCGGCAGTCTTTGTATACGCAGTCGAGCAGCCAAGCGGCCTGTCCGAGAAGAGAAACGCTGTCCAGATAAGGATCCCGATCCCGGCACCGACGATATAGGGAGACCATGTTCCCATTGTGAGCCATTCAATCATATGAGTACCTCCAGCTCTTTTAAATCATACATCACCTGGTATACCTCATGTGTCAGGGGGCAAACCCTGCCCGCTGGTATGCAGTATAGCCTCCCCCGAGGTTCATAATATGTGCAAACCCATGCATTTTCAAAATTGATGCGGCGATGCTTGCACGCTGGCCGCCTTTGCACATCACGATGTACTGATCTGCTGACTCAAGTTCAAAATGCCGTGTCCTGAGGTCATGCCAGGGGATATGGATCGAATGTTCTGCATGGGCCATGTCCCATTCCTCCTGTGATCTGACATCGATTATGGTTGCACTTCCTGATCTGACCATCTCATTTGCCTCTTCTGGGGATATGACCGGCACACGGGCAATCGGCATCCCTGCACTGCCCCAGACAAGCATCCCTCCACCAAGGAACCCGGATATCTGGTCAAACCCGACCCGTCTGAGCTGGAGTGCTGCTTCTTCAGCCTGCCTTCTCTCCTCGACGACGAGGAGGATCTCCCGGTCAGATGGCAAAATCCATCCTGCCTGTGTTGCAAAATTGCCAGAGAGGTCAATATGCCAGGATTTTGGAATATGCAGGCCTGAAAATGCCGGGTAGCTTCGTGTATCAAGAAGGGTAGCACCCTGCTGTACCCGGTCAAGGAACCGCTTTGGATCAATTGGGGCTGGCTGTGCCAGTTTGCGCATCAGGACAGGCCCTTTCCGGTTAATCTCGGAGCAGCGGGCGAAATGGTCGGGTGCGGCAGGCATATCGCTTGTAAGAGCGTGTATGAACTCTTCGCGGGACTTGATCAGGAGGGCATAATTGTATTTTTTCTCATACCCTATCGTACTTGTCCTCTTTGCTGCCATCGCCCGCCCGCAGAGAGATCCCATTCCATGTGCTGGATAGATCTCGCATTCCGGAGGAAGCTTCATTATCTTGTTCTGCAGGTTGTCGTAAAGAGAGGACGCGAGTTCCTCTGCTCTTCCGGGGAAGAGATCGGGCCTTCCGACATCTCCCACAAAGAGGGTATCGCCTGAGAAAAGAGCGACTGGCGTCTCTCCACGGGCCATATCGGTTCCGATATAGCAGATATGCTCCGGTGTGTGGCCTGGGGTCTCGATTACGGAAAACTGCATGTCCTCAAGCTCAATAACATTTCCTTCCGAAAGCGGTGTGTGGGGAAATGCGCAGTTCCCGGCAGCTGGCGCATAGATTGTCGCTCCAGTCAGATCAGCCAGATCCAGGTGGCCTGAGATGAAATCTGCATGCAGGTGCGTTTCAAAGATATGGGTTATGGTAACACCCATCTCCTTTGCGGCATCAATATATCGTCCGACATCGCGTGCCGGATCAATGACCGCACAGGTTTTATTCCCGGCGACAATGTACGAACTGTGAGCAATGCCCGGGATGAAAAATTGCTGGATGATCATAGGCGATCAATCTCGTCTATGCGACGAGGAGATAAATGAGTGTTGTGGCGATGACAATGAAGACAACTGTCATGATGCTCCCGGCCTTCAGGAAGTCCTTTGTGTTATAGCCCCCCGGTCCCATCAGGAGGGCGTTCACCTGGTGTGTCGGGAGTATGAAGGAATTTGAAGCACATACTCCAACCAGCAGGGCAAGTGCACGGGGATCAACCCCGGTCCCGGCACCGGTAAGCATCACAAGCGGGACGAGAAGGACCGTTGCTGCTACATTTGAGATGATCAGGGTAAGTATGGTTGCAAGGATGGCCACAGCAGCCATTACGATGAGAGGATGGGTCCCGGCAAGGGCTTCTGTAAAGGATTCGGCAACCAGTGCAGCCGCGCCACTCTTTTCCGTTGCGATTCCAAGTGGGATCAGTCCTGCGATAAGTGCGACAGTCTTCCATTCAATGGCACGGTATGCTTCATCGATCGCAAGAACGCCGGTGATAATCATTGCTGCAGCACCGGTGAGGAGCGCAAGGGAAAGGGGAACACCGGTCATGGTAAGGGCCAGTGCTCCTCCAAATATGAGGACGGCCAGACGCCCCTTCCCATGACGCACTTCTTCTCCCTCCGGGTGGGTGAGCAGGATAATGTCCCGGTTCCCGGCAAGCAGCCTGAGCGTGTCCCAGGCACCGAAAGCAACAATCGTATCTCCTGCTGAAAAGGGAATGTCTGAGAAGTCTGCACGGGTTTCGGTCTCACCGCTCAGGTGGACGATCGGCTCAATTGAGAACCTCTGCCGAAATCCGATCTCGCGCAGGGTCTTGCCGATGAGTGATGACTTGGGCCGAATGGTCAGTTCGGCAAACCCGAACCCCTCGCCATCCAGGATCTCTTTTAACCTGCTCTTCTCTCCGGTAGGGATGCATCCCGAATCCTCGATGAAGCGGTTAAAACCTTCTTCTGATCCCAGGAACGCAAGTTCCTGTCCTGGCTCAAGCCGGATCGAGCGGGAGGGTGCAACGACAATGTCCCTGTAGATACTGACGGCAAGGAGGTCAAGACCATATCGGATCTTAAAGAACGCTTCTTCACGGGTTTTCCCAACAAAAGGCGAGGAGGGAGGGAGTGTGCAGGTACGGATTGGGTGATCGATTCCCCATATCTCGGCAACGGTCGGCCCCGGGGGCTTTTCTTCCTTTTTTGGGAGGATCTTGTGTCCGAAAATGGTAAAGAGCAAAACACCGCAAATAAGGAGGGGAATGCCAATTGGAGTGACAGCAAAGAGAGAGAAGGGTTCTTCCCCTGCCTGAATGAGGAGGTCATTGAGGACAATCAATGAACCTGAACCAATCATTGTGATGCTCCCTCCCATAATTGCGGCAAATCCCATCGGCATCATCAGGCGTGATACAGGGATCCTCGTCCGTTTGCTGATTCTCCTCATCGCCGGGAGGAAGAGAGCTGCAGATCCGATGTTCTGCATCACCGAGGAGAAGAGGCCGACTGTCATGCCGATGATGGTGTTGACTCGCTGTTCATTCCTGCCAGCATACCGGATAATAGCATTGGCAAGACGTGAGGTGATACCTGTTCTCTCAATGCCATAGCCCAGGATCATCACCGATGCCATCGCCACGACTGCGTTGGATGCAAATCCTGAGATCGCCTCCATAGGCGTGATGATGCCAAGCCATGCAAGGGATATGGCTGCCAGGATCGCAACGAGATCGATTCTGACCCGATCGCTGACAAAGAGGATGATCGTTATCGCAAGTACGATTCCAACGAGAATAATACCGGTATCCATGGGAGATACATTCTTATCTGGGAGACGAAAGAGAAAAAGATTGCCTCAGGTCCGGGAGAGGCGGGCAGCTGTGAGGTGGCGTTTGAGAACGGCTGCTGCATCCGGTTCAGATGATAGGCAGTCGAGAAGGGTTCTGATCTGCTGGATCGTCTCGGGATGCAGTTCATGCTCCATAAAGCAGGCATCATCCTCAGCGATCCGTTCAGGTACTTTGAGGAGGAGAAGGAATTCCTTGAGCGTCTCGTGGCGGAGATGAACTGCTTTTCCGATCTTTTCGCCCTCGGGACGGAGGACAACTCCTTCATATCTCCTGTATTCAATGAGGCCATATGAATGGAGCTTCCGAAACATTTCTACAACAGTGGAGGGCCGGACCCCAAGTTCGAAGGCTACGTCTTTTGTTCGTGCATATCCCTTATCACATGTGATCCTATAGATCGCCTCCAGGTAATCTTCCGCCTTTCGTGAGAGGTTATTCACGGTACATCCTCTGTGCCTGCCCTGTATAGAACCTTGCCTTTTCTGACGATGATGGTGCATCTCTATCTGGTCTCCTGAAGTTTGATACTCTGTTTGTTTTGCAAGAATAAGAATGATGTACGAAATATTTGGATCCCTGTGTCTATTCCGAAAACAAATATGAAAAGGAGAACGGAGAAAACCTGTCTGGCTGGTGCAGGCACAATTGATCTGTACCTTATGATCTGACAGGATTGTGGATGAGGCTAAACCAATGGCATGGGATATCTCTGGCTGTATCTGGCGGATGACGAAGCCCTCCGTACTGGCCTTGTGTCATCGGCATGGCTTTCTTTTTTGTTTTGTCTTCACCTTCTCTATGGAAAATACTGCCAGCTTGTTGGAAGAGGTTTTTTTCACAGCCTAAGCACAGTGCGCAGGTGCGAAACATACTGATTCTTCCAATTGACGGCGTAATGATCCAATTTCAATTGCGCCCGGGTTGGTATCTGGCATGATCTTTCAGGTGCCGTTCTCCCTCACCGGGTCGCTATACTCCTCTCTGTTGTTTGGGAATGATGAGACATCCCCAAACAAATGACTGGCTTGTACTTCAGGTACGAAAGAACTTCGGTTTGGATTCCTGTTCCTCTGGTGATATTTAGGCGGCATAATCCATGCAGGTGGTGTGGTTGAGTTACAGTCC
>QZAC01000183.1 GCA_003838065.1 Methanocalculus sp. MSAO_Arc2 | reverse complement strand
CTCCTCATCTCCTCTATCCCCTCCTCATCTCCTCTATCCCCTCCTCATCTCCTCTATCCCCTCCTCATCTCCTCTATCCCCTCCTCATCTCCTCTATCCCCTCCTCATCTCCTCTATCCTCTCCTCATCTCCTCTGGCAGCGGCCTCACCCGTGCAGGCGATCCTACCGCCATCGTGCCAGCCGGGACATCATGGGTGACGATGGATCCAGCAGCAACCGCCGCTCCGCACCCGATGGTGATACCGGGCAGGATGATGGCGGCTGCACCGATTGTGGCATAGTCCTCGATCACCGGCCCCTCAAGGCGTGGCCTGCCGGATGGCGGGTAGCGGTCGTTGGTGAGCACGGCATGGGGGCCGATGAAGACATGATCGCCAATGGTGGTGTGTGTCGGGATAAATGCCATGCTCTGGATGTTGACATAAGATCCGATGGTGCAGTTGCCCTCGATCACTGTTCCTGTGCCAACCGAGGTCCCTTCCCCGATGACAGTCTTCTCGCGGATTAAGACATTGTGGCCGGTGTTGCAGCGGTCCCCCAGGGTGACGTCCGCATAGAGGATGGTCCCGGATCGAAGGGTCACGCCAGCTCCGATCACGGTGCCCGGGTGATCGGTCCTGCCGATATAGTCGCGGGAGGGAAAGCCTATGGTGACCGGCTCAAAGACGGTGAGGGACTCGCCGATTGTATTGATACCATATTCGATCATCTGAAAGAGTGATGGGCAGGGATGGGAGAAAAAGGGAGGGGGCGGAGTGATCGTAGACCATCATCTCAAAAGTGCTCTTCATAATTCTGTTTTGTCAACAGAACGTATATTCATCATCCGCACGAGAGATCACACCACAGCAGCACTCCAGATCTCATTTGAATTGAATGCGACCGACCGTGCCCGTGAGATCAGAGGGCTCTGCCAGGCGATGGCGGCTCATTCTCTCTCACACGGGATAATACTCACCTATAACCAGGAGGAAGAGCTTCTCACTCCCGATGGGATGAAGATTCATGTCATGCCGGTCTGGCGCTGGCTGATTGAAGGGTCGGGTAATATGCCGGATATTGGCAGTCTATGATGAAGCCTGTATGGGGAATCTCTCCTGTTCATAGTATCAGGAACTCACTTCCACCTCTCTTACCAGATAGTCAAAATATAAATAATTCAACTAAAATGGCAAGGAGTCCCCTTCCTTTAGGTGGGGGAGGAATTGCCTCAGATACCTTTATATATTCACTTGACAACTATGCTATATGCAACAAGTGAAAACCATTCCGTTAAAGT
>QZAC01000182.1 GCA_003838065.1 Methanocalculus sp. MSAO_Arc2 | reverse complement strand
GTGTGGCGGGTCGGGGCGATGGTGCTATCTCAGAAGAGAGTCCATAACTCATTGCCTCGCACCTCCTTCGATGTGGTCGGGGCAGGAGGGGCTCTCTCGTTTGGTCGCGGTGGGGGCCCCTTCAGCCAGTTTTTCCTCTATCGCTTCCTTGAGCGTGCGGGAAAGGTTAATTCCAGCCGCTCGGGCCTCCGCCTTTAACTTGGCGGGGATTCTTAAGCAGGTGGTCTGATAGATCGTACCTGCTGCCAGTAGCTCTGACATATACTATACTATACTATACCGGAAAAATATTTATAACAAATTAAACAAAGTATATACCATACCAATTTTGTATAATTATTGCGTGTGTGATGAAAATGCATGGAAATAAGACTTCACAAACCCCATTTAAGACAGATTCGACCGGGTGTCCGATTTTGAACAAGAATCAAGAAGCTGTTGTTCTTAACTTATTCGAACACGGGCAGAGCTATGGTAATGCTCTGGCAACAATAACTAATCTGGAGCAACAAACTGTAAGTGCGATTATACAGCGCCTTGAGGCTGGAAAATTGGTTTGCTTCAGCGAATACAATAACCCGCCGGTGAAGGGTGCTCCAAGGAAGATGTATTCGCTCACTGCTGCTGGTTTTTTTGCTGCCATTATGGTTCTGTTAAAGAATGATGATACACCATTAGATACAGCACAAGTCATCGAAAAAGGTATAAGTCAATATTCCACCATGCAGTTCGGTGACATTGTATGTTCCTCTGTTTTTTTAAATAAATGGAGCATAATCATACAAAAAACGAAATCATCAAATTATATCTTATTATCTACTTCGGAGAATTACCATGGTTGGTCGGAGAAACAACGGGTAATATTCGAAACGATTGAAAAAAAATATCCCTATGGTATGTGGTTTCTTGCTCTCCGCCTTGCCTCAAGGGAAATGTATCGCCTTTTCATAGATGGTGTTGAGTCAACTTATGCGCACGAAGGTGATGTTGGTTACTACTTCGATTTGATATTTGGAGGTTTTATTGCTATGGGTAGTGAAGAGGGTTTGCTTATGCCTTACCAATTAGATTTTTGTTGTAGTATCCTTAAGGATGATGATGAGTTAATGAGTTGTATGCTATGTTATATCGAGGAAGCCAATAACTTCGCAAAAAAAGCAATAGAACAATATGAAGCTGTGATTGCTAAATACCATAAAAAATAAGTTTTTTTAAATCACCCCCTTACTCTTCATCTCCATGATTCGGGCCTCTGCCATCCGCTGTAATGCATCAGGGTGCGCTTTTATATCAGCATGCATACCCCCAGAAGTTGCCGCTGCTTCCGGTGTCAGCGGCACTCCACAATGTCCACACCGTGATAGCGTAGGCCCCCATACAGAATAACAGAGAGGACATTGCCGGGGCTCCATGATATCGGTCTTCTTTCGTTCGCCGGTTCGTATCCCATACATCGCCTCTATTGCGTCGTCGATATCGTTATCCACCAAGTGAGCATAGGTGGCCAGCATGC
>QZAC01000181.1 GCA_003838065.1 Methanocalculus sp. MSAO_Arc2 | reverse complement strand
CCTTTGGGGTGGTTTTGCCGTAGCTTTATTCCCCTACCTTGCTCTGCTGGCGCTCATCAGTTTTATCGGGCATGAGTACAGCCATGCACTTATCGCACGGTTCTTCGGGCTGAAGACGTACTTCCGGGAGAATACGCCGGGCAGCATCTTTTACCTCGGGATCTCCCTGCTCAGAGGTATCTATCCCTTCTATGGCTCCACCTATATCCGTCAGGCCGACTGGTCATATGCAAGCCCGGAGAATGCACGTGTCAACGGGCTGATCTACTTCACCGGCCCCGTTGCCAGTAGTATGCTTGTTGTTGTCTTCCATCACCTGGCCGGGATCACCGATGGATACTGGCAGGCTGCCTTCTCGTTTGGGGTATTGTTCAATGTGGCTATCGCCGTTGTGAATCTGCTGCCATTGCGTGTGGCCGGGGGGTTCCCCTTCGATGGAACAAAAATCTACGGCTGGAATAAGGGGGGCTGGGCGCTGGCGGTCGCTATCGTGGGGCTGTCGGTCTATTTGGTCTATTTTGTCTGAGGGGGGACTGTGGTGGTATCATCTTCCCTCAGGTCCGGGTACGGCGTCAGTACGGAGATAACTGCCCGGGATCCTGCTGATCGTCACTGGAAGGTGCCGGATGGTGACGGTGCGGCCATCCGAAACCGGAGCCTTTCCGGCAGGATTTCTTGCTATTCTTTGAGAATACTTAAAGAAAGATAACAATAAACCACTACCAAATCCGTTTTGTGGGGAGACTATGGTAGCAGAGAAGGTAAAGAGATGGACCGCCGAGCTGAAGGCGGAAGGGAAAGTAGAAGGAAAAATAGAAGGAAAAGTAGAGGAGCGGCGGACAATCCTTCGCAGGATGAAGGTATTTGGCATGTCCATCAGTGAGATTTCAGAGATCACCTGACTGCCGGAGGAAGAGATCCGCAACCTTATCTGACGGGCAGGTGTTCGGAGCATGAATGAACAGCTCTACCTTCCTATAAAGGGTGTTTGCAATGGAGTTTACTGTTCTCATTCACAGCGCCGAGGAGGGGGGATTCTGGGTAGAAGTCCCAACACTCCCTGGGTGCTTCTCACGGGGAGAAACATTTCAAGAGGCTATGGAAAATATTCGTGAAGCAATCGGGCTTCATCTGGAGGTATTATGCGAGGGTGGATCTGAGCTTCCCCGAGAGGATGATCTGATTATTGGAAGAGTACGTATTGATGATATGACCGGGTAACCAGAGGCAGGCCATTATTGCTTGTACCTTTTGCCTGTAACAGATCAGTGACCCTTTTCCAATCTCTCCCTTCTACTCTTTCTTCACACCGCATGTTTCTGAAGATACACAAAGCTGGCTGTTCCATCCATCTGCCCTACTACTGACGGGAATGGTTTGCATGGTGGAGGGGGTGGATCACGTTTCGATGAGCCGGGTGGATCAAAATTAAATGAGCGAAAACATCAAAATATGCTCATATGGCTCATGAAGGTGTCCGATGAAGAAAACTATCAGTGAAATTCGGAAAGAGGGAATATCCGCACTGAGCAAAGCTCTTGGACCCGTTGACATGGCTCCCTTTATTCAGAGCTATGAGTCTGGAAGTGGGGATTATACAAAAGAGCGGTATGAGTGGCTTCATGACGATACTGAAGCTTTGAATCAACGATTGCTTGAGAGAGAGAAACAGAGGAAGAAGGTCTAATCCTTAAAATAATGATTTACCTGAGACTTCAGGATTTTTCGAAAGATGCCCATAATGGCACGTGGAGATTCGCTTGTCTGTTGTGTCTCAACTCAGGCCGCAACTCAGGCCGCAACTCGGGCCGTGATTCTTTACTTGTTCGGTTACTTGTACGGTTACTTTTTCGGTTCGATATGCAATACTCTTCGATTGACTCTCCTTTGAGCGTATACCCTGTCCTTAAAAGACTAAGATAGAATGGGGTGTCCGTCTCCCTGAGGTCTGATAACCGGTTGGATGTCAGGATGAGGATATGTGTCTCAACTCCCACTTCCTCAGAGATTGCCTTCTCCATTTTTGCCGCCATCATCTCGAGATCCGGTGCATATTCGGGTACGAGAAGATAGAGATCAAGATTGCTTTTCGAAAAATATGTTTCCACTTCAGAAACTGATTGTTTCTGATTCGTGAACACATGGGCACACATTGGCATGCAGATATGATACTTTTTTCATGATGGAATACAATCTATTTTTGTTGAAGTCAATGCACAGCGAAAAGGAAATCATATTCATTGCCCGGGAATCCCCGGAGGGAGGGTATGAGGCTCATTCGCCTGGTTACTCTATCTATACCCAGGCCGACAATTTCGAAGAACTGAGAGCAATGGTGCATGATGCCGTTTCCTGCCATTTTGAGGAGGATGAACGGCCAGGCATTATCAGGCTCCACCAGGTTCTTCAGCCAGGGGATAAATGAATGAGTTATTGAATGTGGGTGACGACATACGTCAGCTTCATCAGAGATCTCCTCTCTTCTCCTCTCCTTGATCTCACTCTCAACACCAGACAACCTCTTTTTCAACAGTACGGCGAAGATATTTGCTTAATCCCTGATCGGTCACGAGGTCAACATTACGGCCAAGGAGATCTTCAAGAAAGTAAACTAACTCCATGAAATTTCGGAAGGTTGCTTCTCCTGGCAAAAACTCAACCAGCAGATCGATATCACTATCCGGGCGGTCGTCTCCCCGCACTACTGATCCAAAGAATCCGATCCTGGCAACACCATAACGTTTTCTGAGATAGGGAAGGACTGCTTCAAGCTGGCTGATGACGGAATCGTTTGTCCGCCGGGGAACCTGAATGCTCATTGTAGTATGAGAACCTCCTGATGTTATCTGTGCGAGAGATGATGATGATAATTTACCGGTATCGTCTGTATCGTTTGTATGCCTGTTCAATTGTCATCAGATCCAGCACAAGGATGGTGCTGGATTCTTTTAATGCCTTATAGATAATCGTGTATCGTCTTCCAATATGGATGCGATAAATATTTTTTGAGGGAAATAAACACTCTCTGGAGGGTATGGATTCAGGTTCTTCCAGATTTGCGATATAATGAAAAACCTCCATCCGTTGCTTCTTGGGAAGCCGTAAGAGAGTTTTGATTACACCCCTGTCAATTTCGACAATCAATACAATCCACCAATCCAGGTCGTTATATCCAGATCATCATCTAATTGATAAATGCAGGTATTATTCTGCATCATCGAGATGGAGTTCATGTGCAGCTTCTTTCAGACTGATAAAATCACCCTTCTTTTCGATTTCTTCAAGATGCATCAAAAAATCATGTTCCTCTTTCAAGGCAATCATCTCCTCCAGAAGACTGGTATA
Organism: Methanocalculus sp. MSAO_Arc2; assembly: GCA_003838065.1. Taxonomy (GTDB): domain Archaea; phylum Halobacteriota; class Methanomicrobia; order Methanomicrobiales; family Methanocorpusculaceae; genus Methanocalculus. Next base: position 5,557 of record QZAC01000181.1, on the reverse strand, counting down.
GGTCTGACCAGGTCGCTTTAATTTGGATAACGACTCCCAGATCTCTGTTGTGACAGGAATTCTTTTGTTTGCAACTTCATTTGCCGGCATGGAATTCACCATTTCAGTATATCTTTTTGGATTTCTATTGTATCCAGACACGTTCATAAAGTGTTCGTGCTGTATGGATCTGTATCATGTTCATGACGTGCATTACTGTAAGCTCTTACAGTAATTACATTAGCAATTTGGTATACTTGATGATTTCTGTTTGAGCAGTTTCTGGATTCACAAGATCCAAAACCAGGGCTTGGGAGATCCGGGGTCTCTCACCCTGCCGTTTAGTTTATTCAGATTCCCAACATAACGTGGGATCAGAAGGTGCTACATCCAGATGCACATGCAGGTGGAATCATACTCTCCCCGGTTGCTGCTTTCGTTGTTCACGCCGATAATAGAAGCCATCGGGAGTATGCCGCATATCCTGCAAGTTTACGGGCATCGTGGAAGAGAGCCGGTATGGCTTAATCGAGTTTGACACAGAGCGATCCTGATTAACAGAAAAGCCAATCTCAAAGAAACTGGCTTTAATTCTCGTAATGGTTATCATCTCTCATCATGAAATGTATTTCATGTTTGGTGCCAATTTCAACCCTGTACTACTCGTGGGTATCGTATATGCTGTCACCCTTTCAATTATATGCGCATATCTCTGGGTACGTGGCAGGTTTTCAGATCGAATGAGGTTTCTGATCCTCACCATCACGATAATAATAGGATTTGCGACGTTTTCGCCAATGATCCCCCATCAGTTCCAGGGACTCGTTGAGCACCTGGCAGATGGAAAGCGTATCGGCACGATCCTTTTCTCGGGGATAGTTGGACTAGGTATGCTTACGCTCCTTACAGCCCTTTTTGGCCGTCACTTCTGCGGATATCTCTGCCCGGTTGGAGCTGTGCAGGAGGTTGTCCATACCACTCCAACACCGAAGGTGATGATACAACAGAAAGGCATACTGAGTGTGATCAGGATCATTTTTCTCGTAGCAATAATAGTAGGTGCATTCCTCTTTGGGATTGAACTCCTTGATTATTTCGGTTTCTCCAGCTTCTTTAAGCTCACCATCACTGGAGGGACTCTCGTCTTTGTAGCGATCCTCATTTTATCAATCATCATATATCGTCCGTTCTGCAGGGCTGTCTGCCCGGCTGGAGCAATCTTTCAGCTGGGAGCGTTGCCTTCATCGTATAAAATCAGGCGAACAGATGCATGCATCAAATGCGGAAAATGTGAGAAGGTGTGTCCGACCGGTGAGTCAGGGGAAGATGATAGGAAAAGCGAATGTTATCTCTGCCGGCGGTGCATAGGGATCTGCCCAAAGGAAGGGGCACTTGTTTACGGACGGAAGAATGATTGAAATCCGATGAACCCGCTTCTACATTAATACAGCCTCTTCACCGGAATAACCCCCCGGACCCCGCCCTTCGGCTCCTCCATATCCCCGACATACCGCGGGATCACATGCACATGCAGATGCATCACGCTCTGCCCGGCCGCCGCCCCGATATTCACGCCGATATTATAGCCGTCGGGGGCATAGAGCTCATCTGCCAGCCGACGGGCATCATGCACGAGAGACAACAGGGCGGCCTGCTCGGCTTCGGTCGCCTCAAAGAACGAGGCCACGTGCCGGAAAGGAATGAGAAGAAGGTGGCCGGGGCTCACCGGATAGAGATCATACCTGGCGTAGGCGAGGTCGTTAGCGAGGAGGATATCGGAGGGGGTGGGGTCGCAGAAGGGGCAGATATGGAGATGGGGAGATGATACTTTCTTTACGATGGAATACAGACTATAACTTGTTGAAGGCAATGTACAGAGAAAAGGAAATCATATTCATTGTCGAGGAATCCCCGGAGGGAGGATATGAGGCTCACTCACTTGGCCACTCTATCTTTACTCAGGCCGACAATTACGAAGAATTAAAGGCCATGGTTCATGATGCCGTATCCTGCCATTTTGAGGAGGATGAACGACCCCGTATTATCAGGCTCCATCAGGTTAAGGATGAATTAATTGTTGTATGAAAACCCCTCGGAATGTCAGTGGCACTGAATTAATTCAGCTGCTTTCTGTAAAAGGGTACAGGCTTGTTCACCAGACAGGGAGCCATGCAAAACTCAAAACGATAGCGAATGGAAAGTCTCACACAATTACCGTTCCACTTCATGATCCGATCCATATTGGGACGTTTCGAAAAATACTCAAAGACGTCGCTGATCATTTACAGATTCCAATCAGCAAACTTGTAGAGGAACTGTTTTATCCTTGAAGATGTGGATGACTGGATCTCCATGCTCCCTCATATCTCCTCCTCCTCAATACCCCATCTTCCCCGGAATAACCCCCCGGACCCCGCCCTTCGGCTCCTCCATATCCCCCTGATACCTCGGAATAACATGCAGGTGTAGATGCATCACGCTCTGATGCGGCCGCCGGCCCGATGTTCACGCCGATATTATAGCCGTCGGGGGCATATCGCTTATCGAGCAGCCGACGGGCATCATGGACGAGGGAGAGGAGGGCGGCCTGCTCGGCTTCGGTTGCCTTGAAGAATGAGGCCACGTGCCGGAAGGGTATTGCGAGCAGGTGGCCGGGGCTCACCGGGTACAGGTCGAAGCGGGCGTAGGCGGGACCCTTAATGTATTGTATTCATTTACTTGCAGAACGTGGAATCAGTTAGTAATATACGGCTTCTATCCAATTCTTATCAACTAATTCCTATCAACGAGGAAGAGATATGCCTGATATTACGATTACCATCCCACAGGAGATTGTGTCTGCACTTCGCCTTCCCCCTGATAACGTAGAGTCTGCCCTTTATCAGGAACTTGCCCTTGCTCTCTATATGAGAGGGATACTCTCCTCAGGAAAGGCTGCCAGACTTGCTGGTCTGAAACGCTGGCAATGGGAAGAACTTCTCGGGGTACGCAAGATTCCGCGTCATTATACAGAAGAAGATCTCCGGATGGATACCGCCTGTGGTTCAAGCGATGAGTAAATAACAACATATGTCGGTTTCATCCTCCCCGATCCCAGGGATAGCATAGACATATACTTTCGATGATACCTATGATACACTATGGAAAAGGATTCAAGGATCATCCTTGATGCTTCGGTTCTTGCAGGCAAACCAGTTATCCGGGGAACACGGATCTCTGTGGAGCTGGTTCTTGACCTTCTTGCTTCGGGGTGGGATGCGTCTCAGATCACTCAGGAATATCCCGGAATATCCCATGAGGATATCCTTGCATGCATCAGATATGCACAGGAGCTTGTGGCCTCAGAACGGGTTTAGTACACAGATCAGAGAGGCAGGACCCCGGATGAAAATGGTCGCAATAATATGATGCTCTGCATCTGGCATGTGCACAATCGGGGGAGGCTTTACTTCTTTCCACTGATAATAAGCTAATAACCATCTCCCGAAAAATCCCTGATTTATCAATTCGGGTCGAAAATCCGCTAATATGGCTCATGGAGGTGTTAGAAAACGAAAACAATCAGTGAGATTCGGAAAGAGGGAATTTGCGCACTGAGCAAAGCTCTTGGACCCGTAGATATGGCTCGCTTTATTCAGAGCTATGAGTCTGGAAATGGGGATTACACAAAAGAGCGGCATGAGTGGCTTTCTGACGATACTGAAGCTTTGAATAAACGATTACTTGAGAGAGAGAAACAGAGGAAGAAGGTCTAATTCGAAAACCTCAGATTCGTTTGAAACCTCTGGATTTCCAGAACTATGTCATTAATGGCAAGTGGAGATTCTTTGATCTCTACTTACATCAACTCCGGCCGCAACTCGTGCCGTAAATCCGGCTGCAAATCCGGCCGCAACTTTGGCTGAGTATCTCCTTCACTCGTCATTTACTTATCCACATATCGACATAGGTTGGTTGCTTCCAAAATCTCCTCTTCCTCCCCTTCAATATCCCCTCTTCCCCCTCCTTCTCTCAATACCTCCTCTTCCCCGGGATCACCCCTTTCACACCGCCCTTCGGATCATCCATATCCCCGGCATACCTCGGAATAACATGCACGTGCAGGTGCATCACGCTCTGGGCGGCCGCCGCCCCGATATTCAAGCCGATGTTATAGCCGTCGGGGGCATAGAGCTCACCTGCCAGCCGACGGGCATCGTGGACGAGGGAGAGGAGGGCGGCCTGCTCGGCAATCGCCAATTGTTGAGATGATAATTGCAAAGGTTCTTGATGCTGTCCATTCAAATGGGATTCGTATTGAGGGGTACAATGGTATGTCAAAACATGAGACCACATTGACCAGGCGGTACTGGGAGGAGGAGACTGATGGACTGCTCATAGAGGATGAGGAATAATATCAAAATCAAAACCGTGGATAGTCTGCGGGAGTATTAGGCTGAACTGATTACAATACTCAACTCACGCCTGAATGAGGAGAAGAACAGAAGAACAGAATAACAGAATAACAGAAGATGAATAATCTGCTTTGATGCGACCCCGATGTGACCCTTATGCCACCCGATCGATCAATTATCCAGAACGTGTTCATGGAACTCTTTGCACGCCATGACCTGAAGATACCTGGTGAAATCTATGATCGCGGTGAGGTGGGGAACGTATATGTATACATTATACCCACTATTGTGTAATCAAAAGTGTGGTGGTATGTGTAGAATGGCAACAAATCTTGCACTGGATGATAATCTCATTGCTGAAGCTCAGGCAGTCGGGGGTGCCCGGACGAAGAAGGCTGCGGTCACCGAAGCCCTTGAAGAGTATATCCGGAGAAGAAAACAGGTACGGATCACGGAACTCTTTGGTACTATAGAATACGATTTAGAGTATGACTATAAAAAACACCGTTTGCGCCGATGAGAGTCCTTGTTGATACCTCAATCTGGTCACTTGCTCTCAGGAGAAGGGGCGGTCTGTCAGAGGAAGAAGAGTTTCTTGTCAGTGAACTGGTCGATCTTATTAATGATGTACGGGTTGTGATGATTGGCCCAATCAGGCAGGAGCTTCTCTCCGGGATCTCATCTGGTTCACAGTTTGATGCTCTCAAAGAGCATCTGCAATCCTTTGAAGATCTCTCCCTTTCCTCTGAATATTATGAGAAAGCCGCGGACTTTTTTAACATCTGCCAGAGGTCTGGAGTTCAGGGATCACATATAGACTTTTTAATCTGTGCTGTTGCTGCTGAAGCGAACTTGCAGATTTATACCTCCGATCATGACTTTTTTCTGTTTGCAAAGCACCTGCCTATCCGCTTATACGAGCCATATCAGGGAAGAGCCTCTCATTCGTCAGGTCGTAATGCTCGGTCCCGGTGAGTGACTGTTGACTTCGCCGATCCGAATTGATCCCCTTACCTCACCTTTGATGTTTACTCCCAACTTCTCCTCCAATACCCCATCTTCCCCGGAATAACCCCCCGGACCCCGCCCTTTGGCTCCTCCATATCCCCTTCATACCGCGGGATAACATGCACATGCAGATGCATCACGCTCTGGCCGGCCGCCGCCCCGATGTTCACGCCGAT
>QZAC01000180.1 GCA_003838065.1 Methanocalculus sp. MSAO_Arc2 | reverse complement strand
GGATATGCGAGTCCTGCATTCTGGGAGACCAGATATGAAGATATCAGGGCATTTGAGCGCCATCACATCGCAAACGGAACAATCATCCTGAAGTTCTTCCTGCATATTTCAGAGAAAGAACAGAAGAAGCGACTGTTAGCCCGCCTGAAGAACGAAGAGAAACACTGGAAGTTTTCCCTGTCAGATCTGTCCGAGCGGCGGTACTGGGATCTATACAAGGCTGCATATGAAGAAGCCTTTTACCAGACCAGTACAGCCGATGCACCATGGTATATCATTCCTGCAGACTACAAATGGGTTGCCCGAACACTGGTTGCTGACCTGATCGTCGGAGCCATTAACCGCCTTGATCTCCGGTACCCAAAGACAACCGCTGAGCGGATGAAGGAGCTTGAGAATGCTCAGAAAGAGCTGGAGTCTGAATGAGGATGGCTGGATTCGATCGTGACAGTGATCGGATGTGACTATGATGATTTCTTATGATCGGCCTTCTCATCCCTCGACTTCGAAGATCTCCTCTCTGCTGTTGTTCCCAAACCATACCACCCCATATATTGCCGTTATACACGATCCGATGAACACAACGATTAGATCCCGCATTACCCGGGTATTATCAGCCTGCATCGTTTCCGGGATCACGTTGCCAAAAAGCCGATCGACTGCAAACAGGGTAATCTCCAGGAAAGATCCAACGGCCATGCCGAAGATAATGGTGAAGAACATGAACAATCCCGGTGTCAGTTTGATCTCCCAGTAGAGCACCAGAAAAATCAATCCGAGTAATCCAGGCAGTGCAACAGTGATCCCTGATACAAGATGGGCGATTGTGTCATAATATGGATGGAGTGGTAGAGCGTATTCCAGAGCCCCCCCGGCAGAGTTGAACCAGAGCGAGAGTGCAACAAGGAACAAGAGGAACCAGGGAAGCTGGATGTGTATTCGTGATGCTGCAATTGTGGGGATAATTGTAAGAAGAGACACCATCATTGCGATGAAGAATAACCGGAATTCATTGACATACAGCGCATACGCAGCATTCAGGGCGATCAGGGCGCACAAGAAGTATGCTGGAT
>QZAC01000020.1 GCA_003838065.1 Methanocalculus sp. MSAO_Arc2 | reverse complement strand
TTCTTGACGATAGTGACGATCAGTTGTCTACCTGTTTCACAGATCATGATGTATTCTCCTTTCGTATACGGAAATATATACCAACTGTTAGGAGTGCGAGGATTGGTGCAAGGGCGATTAAAGCGATCAGTCCAAACCCGTCAATGATTGGATCGCGCCCTTCAATTCCCGCTGCTGCACCAACGGCAAGTGACATTAAGAATGTCACCGCCATGGGTCCGGTTGCAACCCCGCCTGAATCTACAGCGATGGCAACAAAGTCCTGGTCTGATAACCAGAAGAGGACGATGGCGATTGCATACCCGATGATGATAATATAAAGAAATGATATTCCAGCAACAATCCTGGCCATACCAAGTGCAACAGCAAGCCCGACACCGACAGATAGGGTGATAAGGATGATCGATCCCCGCACGTAACCGCTGGATGCCTTCTCGATTTCATAGCAGAGGATCCTTACCGCAGGTTCAGCATAGGTTGCGAGCATGCCGAGAAAGAAGCCAAAGGGGATGAGTATCCATACATACCCGATAGAGCTGAAGTACGATCCGATTGCTTCTCCTGCCGGGATAAAGGCGACATGCACTCCCTGCAGAAAAAAGATCATCCCGGCAATGGTGAAGAAGACACCTTTGAAGAGGTTGATCACGTACGCCCGTGGGAGTTTGAGATATCGTATCTGGAAGATGATGAAGAAGATGGTGAGCGGCACAAGCGCAATAATTGCATCCTGTACGACCCGGCCGAGTCCAGATACAATGGTAAGATCAGCTATCATACGAATATTCCCATAAGCATGACACCGAGAATGGGTCCAATCGAAGCAAGGCCGATCAGTCCAAAACCATCTTTTAATGGAGATCGTTCCGCAATAACAGAGGTAATACCAATTCCAAGCGCAAGGATGAACGGAACGGTCAGCGGTCCGGTTGTCACCCCTCCTGCATCATAAGAGATCTGCAGGTAATCTGCAGGGGTGATGAGTGAGAGGAGAATGACCATTCCATAGCCTCCAGACAACAGCCACTGGATCGGGATGCCAAGAACAATCCGCAGCATTGCCAGGGCAACAAAGATGCCGACACCAAAAGCGATCGAAAGAATCATCGGATCTCTTGGGATCTCACCGTTTGAGACCATATCAACCATGTTTGTCAGTACCCGCACATCAGGCTCGGCAACGGTTGCAAGAAACCCGAATACAAAGGCGATGATGATGACAAGGTAGATCGATCCATGCTTTGGCAGATCAGATCCAATCGCCTCGCCCATCGGCAGGAGGCCGTTTTTTACGCCAATGAGGAAGAAGGCGATCCCGAGGATGAGCATCAGGACACCGAGAATATAGTTGCCAATCTCTATTGGAGATTGCCTGACGAGAAATACCAGCACCAGCAACACGATAATGGCAATTGGAGCGACCGCCTGCAGAACCTCCTTGAAGGTATCGCGTGCTTCATCCAGCATATTACGTTTCACCTCGGTTTATCCATGCCAGCATTTTCATGGTTGTACAGTGCAGATTCCCGTTCTCATCAGGATAAATAAATCCGGTTTGTTAGGTAGTTTGTATTCAAAAAGTAAAAAAATTCGTTTTCATGCAGCAGTCCGAAAGCTGCCGTATACGACCGTCACCTCCTTTTTTCCCACCTGAGAAGGTCCATCACAACCGAGAGAGTTGACCCCCTCTGTATCTCTTCACGCAGCCTGTCTTCGGTTTTATAGACTTCAACTGCTCTCCGGCTGATCTCATATGCGCGTTCTTTTGGGATGACGACGATCCCGCTTGCATCCCCGATGATCCAGTCGCCCGGCCGTACTGTCTGGCCGCAGCACCTGATTTCGGTGTTAATTTCGCCAAAACCCTTTGGCTCGCCAGCATTTGGGACTGCTGCTCGTGCGTAGAGTGGAATGGTCATGGTCTGGATATCATCAAGGTCGCGGACCGCTCCGTCGATGATGACGCCGGCAACTCCCTTATTCTGGCAGGAGAGCGTTGCAAGTTCCCCCCATGGAGCAACGGTTGTGTCGCGGTCATTATTGATTACGATCACATCGCCCGCGCCTGCACGATCGATTGCTTCAACCGGCTTTGCCCAGTCCCCGGCAAGCGTCTGTACCGTTACTGCCCTGCCAATGATCTTTTCGCCACCTCCAAACCGGACAAGCCCGGCCATCGCTCCTTTCCGGTGCATCGCATCTGAAACATTTGAGGAGGAGACGATCTGAAGCATCCTGCGGATCTCTTCGTCCCTGCTCACCTGTGTAACCGTCCTCTCAACCGGCCTATCAATTGCGGATCGGATCTTTTGTGTCGATCCGGAAACATCACCTGACCGGATGATCGCCCCGCCAATAATGACAATTGCCGCCCCATGTGCAACTGCCTGCGCCGCCCGGGCCGCATCAAGGCCCCCGGCTGCGGCGACCGGGATGGAGACTGAACCTGTGATCCGTTCCAGGAGTTCAAGCGAGTCGCGTCCGATCATCTGCTGGTCAATTCCGACATGGGCGTTGATGATGTGCACGCCCATCTCCTCGAGTTCACGGGCACGGGTCAGGGGATCTCCGACATTCATCATATCTCCCATCAGCCGGACACCATAGAGGTCAGCGGCACGTACTGCCTCATTGATAACGGCATCATCAGCTTCAGCCAGGATGCAGACGATCGCAGCACCGGCTTTTGCCGCCATCTCAACTTCGAGCGCTCCTGTATCACTCGTCTTCATATCAGCAACGATCGGTATCTCTGGATGGCGCTTTCGGATCTCCCTCACGGCATGCATACCCTCGCTCTTGATGAGCGGGGTGCCGATCTCGATCCAGTCTGCACCGCCTGCAAGCGTCTCGTCTGCTATCGCATAGGCGCGGCTGAGATCGAGGATGTCAAGCGCGACCTGAAGGGTGGGGGGTTCCATGCTGATCGGTGGGGCGGTCATGATACATACATTGGTGCTTCAAAAAAAGACGTGATGGAAATCCGATCATCTGGATCCATACCTGTTTTTGAAGGTGATATCTGCGAGATCTTTCTTTTTCGCAAGGACAAATCCCTCGGGTCTGGCTTCTCCGGCGGCAACAAGTGAGATGAGTGTATGCGTATCGGGAACTCCAAGGAGTTTTCTGACGGGTTCAGCATAGTCTTTGCCCCATCCAGCAACCCAGCAGGACCCGATACCATAGGCCGTCAGGGCAATGAGCATATTTTCTGTTGCAGCACAACAGTCCTCAAGCACGTATTTCTCGTTTCGCTCGCCAAATACGGCAAAGCAGACGGGTGCTTCAGCAATAAATTTCCCATGATCTGTGAGATCAGCGATCTCCTTTCTGAGGCCCTGGTCTGTAATTATCCCAAAGATCCAGGGCTGAATATTTTTCGCACTTGGTGCTGATTTTGCACAGTCAAGAACCTTCCTGATGATCTCATCTGGAATCGGTGTCTCTTTGAAGCTCCTGATGCTATGGCGTGCCTGAATGATGGTGACGCCAAAGTTGGCGATATTTCTGTTCTGTATCATAGTAGATCAAAGTACTTTTCAAGGGGTTATTCTTTGTGCCGCGTATTGCGATCTTGTGAGAGGTCCTGACGCTTATGCAGGACAATACCAGCGTTTGGCATCTCTCACATTCTATGGATCAAGCCGTTCAAAAACCAAAAAAGGAAACAATATTGGATAATCCATCTGCAATCAAAATTCTCGGGTCGATCCCAAGGAGCGGGAAGATGAAGATGAAATAGACAAATGTCCCAAGTGTGCTGCCGATGTTGGCAAGTGCTGCAACAAGCACCACGCGAAAGAGCGGGATCTGGCTCATCTCAGAAAAGCTCTCTGCCTGACTGATCGCCTTCATATCTGCAAGTGCCGGTTTTCTGATCTTTGCTTCTGCAATTGCTGCAAACCATCCTGCGGCAAGAAGGGGATTGAGCGATGTAAGCCAGGCCAATGAGAAGGCAACTCCTGCAGAAATGGGATGGCCCCGTGCAAGAAGGGTTCCAAGCGCGGCAAGTGTCCCATTGATTGCGATCCACCAGAGGAATGCCCCTATCAGGACGTCGTATCCTACACCAGAAAAAGCAATAATGACAAAGAGAGAGAGAAAGAGCGCAAGCACCAGGGTTCCCAATATCTTCCCCCAGGGGGGCCGCCTGATCTGTGTGGTCAGGTCATGAACCGGAGGCAGGGTCTCTGGTTTTTGAAGGTACCGCGATACCCCCTCTTTGTGCCCCGCACCAATAATTGCGAGGATGCGCTGGTCGCCACGTTCCAGCTGGAGGAGGTTATGGGCAAGGTAGGCGTCGCGTTCGTCAATAAGCGCTTTTGCCCCATTGGGTGAAAACGCCCTGAACTCTTCAAGTGCCAGGGCAACGACATCCTGGTCAGTCAGCGCATCGATATCAATCTCCTCTCCTGATACTCCAGTAATTGAAATCGCAAGCGCATAGATCATTCTGAGCTTCTCACGAAATGTCATTCCTGTCCAGAAACGGGAGAGGGTGATCCTGATGTCACGATCAATGAGGGCAACTCTCAGCCCCTTCTCTTCTGCCAGCCGTATCGCTTCTTTCATCTCCGCGCCAGGTTCAATCCCGACATTCATCCCGATCTTCCGCTGGACATATGCAAGAAGCCACTGGATGAGCAGCTGTGTGGTGTTGCCGGAAGAGAGAATCTCAGAGACCGTCGGGCCTTCCGTACTCGCCTCCTGCTGTTTCAGCGCGGCATATCGTGGGGCATCAAGTTCAACCGCGATGATATCGGGCTCAAACACGGCTATGGCTGATGTCACCTCATCAATACTCTTCTGTGAGACATGCGCAGTCCCGATGATCTTCAGTTCACCCATGTACGCTCCACATGCCCCTGCTGTCAAAGACGACCATTGTATGCTCGGGAATATCTGAACGGGCAAAGACCGCTTCTACTTTCTTTTCCTCCACGTGTTCTGCATCTCTTCTGTGCAGGAGTGAGATTGCAAGGCTGCCTGCTTCTGTTCTGCTCATCTCCCTTCCAAGACCCGGGCATTGTGATACGGTTAATTCGTTCTCGTTCAGAGCGAATGGGTACGTCCTGCAGATCCAGGGGCGCATCTGGTAGACAGCGCAGGTTTTGCCTTCTCCAAGGAAGATGCATCGCGCGCGATGATTTCTAAGACACCACGCAAACGTATACTTCCTGCCACCATCTGATTCGATATATTCTGGATAGGGTTGTACGATATCGTTTCTTTCCATGCCTGATGCATGTGCGAGTGCATCGATTTCAGGAGGGGAGACAATGACACAGTGTTCGTCTTTTCCACCCTGGCAACAGGCACCACAACGCAGGCATGAAAACCCGATCTCAACAATCGCCTCGGTGAGACTGTTTATTCCATACATATCCGGTGAAAATTCTCATATACCAGCTTCCCGTTCTCGGTATGACTCACTTCGGGGTGCCACTGGAGACCGTAGATGCGCTTATTTTCAGATGCCATTGCTTCGATTTCGCAGATTGAAGAGGATGCCAGGGTAGTAAAGCCATGAGGAAGCCGCTTCACCTCATCAGCATGTGATGCCCAGACATGAATGTTATCTGGATACCCGGAGAGAATTCTGTCTCTATTATGAATGGTGATATCAATTCCGCCGTACCCTCCCTGTGTGCCCGGGCCAATCTCGCCTCCGAGCGTCTCTGCGATCAGCTGGTGGCCAAGGCATATTCCGAGGACCGGGATATCGAGTTCGAGATAGTCTCTACACCTTCCAGTACGATCAATACTCGGTCCTCCCCCCAGGATGATACCCCGGCAGGCATTCCCCATTTCGGTCGGGGGTGTTGTATTTGGGACCATCTTCACCTCGATATCAAGGTCCCGGAGCATCCTGTGAATGAGATGGTTGAATTGGCCGAAGTTATTGACGACATAGATGGGTAGCATATTCGAAATAGTACTGTGGTGTAATCCCTCTTATCTCTTCAGGAGTAGGTCGATACTGTTTTGAGAACAGCCTCTTTGATCTCAAGCGGGGCATAGCCCATTGCAGCTGCAAGATACATTGCACCACCTGCCCCCATCCCCTCCTTCACTTCTCCGATACAGTACCTGGCAAGGCCAGCGTGGTTGAATGCTCCGAAATTTGGATCTACATACACTGTAGAGATGCCGATTGCATGCGCGGTCTCGGCAAAGTTGGCAGATCCGTCATTTTTAATGTAGACTGTTGTTGCAATCCCCGGGAGCCGCAGCCCAAGCCCTTTTACAACTGCTGCAACAGCCAGCATCTGTGTTCCTCCGGCAAGCACAATTTCACCTGAGAAACCGGCGATCATACCGGCTGCAGCAGGCATCATCGGATCGCCTGCGGCCCGCACAATGTCAAGGGGTGCAGTGAGACCTGCATTCTCCACCCTCCCGACAACCACATCTGCAATCTCTTCTTTTCTGGAATGGGGGTTCTTGATGAAACTGCTTGAAACACGGGCCGAATACCCAAGACCACGAAGAACACAGAGTGCGGTTGTGGTACCTCCGGGGACACATTCTCCAATGACAAGCATGTCAGCTAATGATGAGAGAAATGAGCCGATTGCTTTTCCTCTTTCAAATAGCGCTTCAGCATTCACAACCGCATCCTCTGTTCTTGGATCGCCCCCCGGGCGGCCGTACAGGTCATAGGTTGGTATTGTCGGCGTATGTTCAAGCCCTGCATTGATGAAGAGGGGGGAGAGGCCGGTCAGCCTCATCATCGCCAGGGTGATTACAGCCGGAGTCGGGCATCCTGTCGGAGTATCGGGGAGTGTGGGCATACTGGTGATCGCACCCTGAGCAATGAGTTCGGCATCAAGGATCGGGGTGAATACGGTCTTTTCAGGTGAGGGGCCAGCACCTGAAATGCCCGGTACTTTTGAAAGACGGGTGTTTGCGAGAATTGAAGTGAATACTGGCCTTTTTGGTGAAAATGTGATCTCACCTGACAGAAATGACATAGAGGTTATGTATGGCGTGCTTCAAAGTTAATGATCGTTATGTTTGAAATTATGGAACGTCTGGATGAGCTTGGAGCCGATATAGATGCTATGCTGGATGCAGGGATGGAGCTGTATGTCCCTCATGGACTCTCGCATGAAGAGGGCAGGCTGGTGCTTGAAAAGAATATCAGACATGCTCTCAATGATCCAAATGTCTCGGCCCTCCTTCTCGGAGCGATTCTGCTTGAAGAGGAACTCTATTCAAAGCGGGAGTATTCAGAGATTGCCGATGATCCTGTCTTTCTCCTGGCTGACGAGATCATCGGTATGGCGATCGCAGAGATCATCGCCGGAACATATGCCCGGTTTGAGTTCACCAGGTATGATCAGTCAAAACCTGGCATCCTCTCTCTTCTTGGGCCATTCATGGACGATGCGGTGGCTGGCTTGATCGCCGGATGTACATCAAAACTCTACAGTGACGGTCAATGAGCGTTATTGCGGCATTTTTCGCACTTCTCCAGTGGACCACGATCCTGCCGTCCGGTCGTTCTGCAGATTTCGAGGAGTTTGCGAAACGGTCCTACCTCTATCCGGTTGCCGGATATCTGATCGGAGGGATGGCAGCCATACCACTTCTCATCATCCCGGATTCCCTGGCAGCTGCAGCGGTCGCTCTTGGTATTCTCTTCCTGGTCTCCGGATGCAACCATTTTGATGGTCTGCTGGACATGGGCGACGGTCTGATGGCTCATGGGAGCAGGGAGGCACGGACCCGCGCACTCCTCGACCGGCAGGTGGGGACCGGCGGTGTCGCACTGGGGCTTACCATCACCCTCATCTCATTTGGGTCTCTTGCGTCCCTTGCATTCATACCCCTTGCGGTTCTGATAGCAGAAGTCTCTGCAAAGGCCTCAATGGCGTCGCTCACAGCCCTTGGACGCCCGTTTCATGAGGGGATTCATAGTTACCTCTACTGGCGGACACGGCCATGGTTTGTGGCTCCTGCATGGCTCCTGACAGTGCCATTGTTTCTTCTTCCGGTTCCCGGCATAGTCGTTGTGTCAGGACTTTTTGGAGCGTCAGTCGCCACATTGGTGCTTCTTTTTGGTGCAGACCGGTTGTTTGGAGGGATCAACGGGGATATTGTTGGGGCCGCCAATGAAATAGTCCGGGCTGTTGCCCTCCTTTCAATGGTGTTTGTTCTGGTATAGCCCCTGTATTATCTGGTAGTTATCCTGGCATACCCGGTCTCTTTCTCATCGGCGCATTCAATTGCCTCTGCGCGGGGATCTGAGACAAGAGTATTAAACATCATACCGGCATTGAGCAGTTCCTCATCTGCTGCCCGGCCATGTTTGACCTTTTTATATGCCTGAACAATGGGTGATGGGGTGATCCTCTTTCCGATTCGAATGCCGGCGCAGTGCCTGCAATAGGCGCACCGGGTATGGATCGGGACTTCACCTGTCGCGCACTCAACAGTGATGCGGTCGTTTGGGCCTCGAATGAACGTCAACGTCTTCATGAGGTGTGAATAGGTGTGCGTAGTTCATCATTGTATCGTTTCTTTTGAGATTTAGAGGCAAAAAGAGATATATTTTATATAGTTCTCATTCCAATCTAGTATACTCGCATTGGATAGACTGTACGCTTTACCGTCTCTCTATGAGTGGAGGATTGAGAATGGCAGCAGAAAAGCCACATATGAATTTAGCCGTTATCGGCCACATTGACCACGGAAAGTCAACCACTGTCGGTCGCCTTCTCTACGAGACCGGCAGTGTGGCCCAGCACGTCATCGACTCGTATAAGAAAGAAGCTGAGTCAAAGGGCAAGGGCTCCTTTGAGTTTGCATGGGTGATGGATAATCTCAAAGAAGAGCGTGACCGTGGTATCACCATTGATATCGCGCACAAGCGCTTCGACACTGCGAAGTACTACTTTACCGTTGTCGACTGCCCCGGCCACCGTGACTTTGTCAAGAATATGATCACCGGTGCGTCCCAGGCAGATGCAGCGGTGCTTGTTGTTGCAGCACCTGATGGCCCGATGGAACAGACCAAAGAGCACGTCTTCCTTGCACGCACCCTTGGTATCAACCAGCTGATCATTTCTGTCAACAAGATGGATGCAGTGAAATACGATGAGAAGCGGTTTGCGGAAGTCAAAAAACAGCTCTCAGATCTTATTAAGATGGTCGGGTACAAACCCGATGACACGCTCTTTATTCCAATGAGCTCATTTACCGGTGTAAATGTCTCGAAGCTCTCACCTGAGCAGACTCCATGGTATAAAGGTCCGACACTCCTTGAAGCTCTTGACACCCTGAAAGAGCCGGAGAAACCCACAGACAAGCCACTCCGTCTTCCGATCCAGGATGTCTATACCATCTCCGGTATTGGTACCGTTCCGGTGGGCCGTGTTGAAACCGGTGTCCTGAAGAAGGGAATGAAGGTCTCGTTCATGCCTGCAAACAAGGAAGGCGAGGTCAAGTCCATCGAGATGCATCATGAAGAGCACCCACAGGCAGGACCAGGCGACAACGTCGGATTCAACGTGCGCGGTATTGCAAAGAATGATATCCGCCGTGGCGACGTTTGTGGCCCCGTGGACAACCCCCCAACAGTTGCCGAGGAGTTTACCGCCCAGGTCGTGGTGCTTCAGCATCCAAGTGTTCTTTCAGTTGGATATACCCCGGTATTCCACTGCCACACCGCACAGGTCGCATGTACCTTCCTTGAACTTCAGAAGAAGCTTGACCCCCGCAGCGGTGAGGTTAAAGAGGAGAATCCGGCGTTTCTGAAAGCAGGCGATGCCGCAATTGTCAAGATCGTCCCCACCCGTCCCCTCGTCATAGAGAAGGCAAAAGAATTACCGCAGCTCGGCCGCTTTGCGGTCCGTGATATGGGAACCACCATTGCTGCGGGTATTGTCCTTGACATTAAAGCGAAACAGATGAGATAATCATCTCATCTATTGCGGTGACAGTCTATGCAGAAAGCCAGAATACGCCTTACCGGGACCGACTATAAAAAACTTGAATCAGTCTGCTCCCGGATCCGTGAGATCGCCGAACGAACCGGTGTCAATCTTGCAGGTCCGATTTCGCTTCCAACAAAGCGCCTTGTTGTCCCTATCCGAAAGAGCCCGGATGGAGAAGGGACGGCAACATGGGATCGCTGGCAGATGCGTGTTCACAAGCGTCTCATTGATATCGATGCAGATGAACGTGCACTCCGCCAGTTGATGCGAATTCAGGTACCCAAGGACATAGGCATCGAGATCGTCCTTGAGGGCTGATCATCGAGAGAGAGCGGCATGAAGGCCGCATCTGATAATAATCCCTTTTTTCAGCGACTCCTTCAACCAGAGTTTCTTCTTATCTGTATTCTTCTTGTAACCGTAATACTGCGGTTTGCATTTCTTGATCTGAAGCTCTATCACCATGATGAAGCGGTGCATGCCTGGTTTGCATACAGGCTTCTGACTGAAGGGACCTACATATATGATCCGGTCTTCCATGGGCCCTTTCTCTTCTATGTCACTGCAGGACTCTTCTCAGTATTCGGTGACTCCGATCTTGTGGGAAGGCTTCTCCCTGCTTTTCTTGGAACTCTGCTTGTTATTCTCGTGTACCCACTGTACAAAATGGAGTATCTTGACAAAAAGCAGATGGTATATGCAGCATTATTTCTTGCACTGTCGCCGAGTATGGTTTACTTCTCGCGGTTCCTGAGAAATGATATCTTTATTGCATTCTTCTCACTTCTTCTGGTTGTGGCAGCCCTTGCGTATTTTCAATCCGGGGCTCTCAGGTATGCCCTTATTGCAGGGATGGCAGCAGGGCTTGGGATGTCGAGCAAGGAGAATATGCCGATCATCCTTGTGATCTTTGGTACCTATCTTCTCTATGCTCTCTGGACGCGGCGACTTGTGTTCCCGCCAACATGGAAACGGGATATCGTATGTGCCGCAGCCATTGGCGGAGGAATGATGGCTCTCTTCTATTCATCATTTGGGGCACATCCTGAGATCGTGCTCCGGGCAGGCCAGATGGCAATTGGCCACTGGACAGAAATGCATGGGATAGAGAGGCTTGGAGGGCCCTGGTACTTTTACCTGGTCTTTTTCACCCTCTATGAGGTGCCGATCCTCCTTCTTGCAGCAATTGGTGTTCTGCATTTTGCAATTGGGGGAACACTCATATCTCGTATCCGGTCAAAAAATATCTCCGGGCAATCTGAAGATACTCTACAATTACGTTTTCCACTCGTACATCGGATCCAGGGAGCTTTCAGGCGCCCGGAGGCCCCTGTTGCTATTGATCCACAGGTGGAGTTTATGCGCTTTTCCATCTGGTGGATGGTTACATCCCTGGCAGTCTATGCATACATCGGTGAGAAAGTCCCCTGGCTCATCCTGCACCAGTTGCTCCCGATGGTCTTTGTGGCAGTGTATCAGATCGATCGTGTGAAGACTGCTATCATTGCTGTTGGACTTGTCTTCCTTTTCGGGATGACTCTGCATGTAGCGTTTACTCCTGCAGATATACCTGAACCTATCGTACAGGTCCAGAATTCCGAAGATCTCCGTCTTCTCATGGAATGGATTGATGAATCCGATCGGGTTGCCATTGCAACCACCACAAACTGGCCGCTTCCCTGGTACTATCGGGGTGACCGGTGGTCAACGTTTACGTATGTTGGTGAAAGGCCAAACGAAGCGGCAATACTTGCAGGTGATTATGATCTTATCATCACTCATGACCGCACGAGCTACGATGAACTGAACGGATATGAGAAGGTACGCCTGAGGCATAGTTACTGGGTCACCTACCATCAGGTGAAGGGCAGGCTGATTCAGTATTACTTCACCCGGGAGGGACCGGTGGGCAGCATCAATTATGATGTCTTCAGGCGAATAGAATGAGATTTGTTGGTTTTTTGACCAATGAATCAGCTCATCACTTCTGGTTTTTTTTACAGCTCACACGCAACGTCCCGGATACGAAAAGCATCACACACCGCTGACATTCTGGACCACGCAACCACAGGGGAGTTTGCCTCTTTTTTTTTGTGCAGCTGGATAGCACGAGGAGGATCCCTGGAACTTTTTTTAAAAAAAACAGAATGACATCACTCTGAATACATGCAGGCACCCATACGAACTGTCGGCGAAAAAAAAAGGTACGTGAAATAATCAGCCCAGTTCGTCCCAGGTCCGCCTCTTCTTGATGACAACAAATCCAATCACGAGTATGGCGGCTGCTCCAAGGACGATATAGATAAATGGTTTTTCCGGATCGATGAAGGCGGGGAGCGAATCGCTCTCCTCCTGAAGGATCTTTGCCTCTGCGAGAACGTCTCCCCCTCTTTTCAGGGCTTCGTTAGCCTGTGTCTCTGCGAGACGGAATCTGTCTGCTTCAAAATTGCTTTTTGCGGTGTCCACCTGGGTTTTCACGCTCTCCCGCTTTGATTCAATCAGAATAACACGGGAGTCGGATCCCATTCGTTTTTCTGTTTTCAGGTAATTCAGTACAGTGTCAATCTCTGATA
>QZAC01000179.1 GCA_003838065.1 Methanocalculus sp. MSAO_Arc2 | reverse complement strand
CAAACCATCTGCCGCAAAGGGCACTGGAGAAGAAAGCCTTCCCTCGTATGGTAACTATGGTTCTTTCCAATTGTGGCCATGCACCACAATCATCTATGAAAAGCCATTCAGCAATCCTTCCCCTCGATAAGGACCTTCTGCATCAGGTGGATCTCCAGGTCACAGTCCGGCAGCGGGCGTCTTCCATGCATTTCAAACGTGCTCACAGAAACGCTGTGAATACGTGTAAACCCGCCCTTCTCAAAAAGCATCCGGGATGCCGGGCTTGTGCATTCCGCAAACGCATAGCGAAAACCACGGGCCCCGGCCTCTGACAGGGCAGTCTGCAGAAGGCCTTTTGCAATACCCATACCCCCATATTCCGGTGCAACTCCGACCGCAGCCACATGCAGGCAGCTGCCTTCCCCCAACTCAAACATCTCCTTCATGGGACGGCCTATCTCCTCCAGCAACCCCGTTGCAACCGAAATCCGCTCCAACTCCTGTCTGGTGAGATTCTCTGGCACCTGGAGTTCTCCTGCAACGACCGGGTCGTCACAGACGATAATACCAACAGGACGGTCCCCCTGACTGCGATCCCGTGCAATCCAGCAGAGGCCCTGCGAAAGGAGATTGTTTTCTCCTGCATACAGGTGTTGGGTGATGAAGATCATCTGCTCTTTGTCAAAACCGATGCACGTCGTCAATGGTTCACGACCATAAAAGAGATCCACGTACAGATTCAGGAATGTATCAAATTCATGGGGCAGATACCGGTCTATTCCAATCGAATGAGTCTCACTGGCCATAACGAGTTGCTCCCGCAGCAACAGACTGCGCAGGCAATTCTTTTCACCTGAAGAAAGATAAAGCCATCAGCCCCTGATGAAGGTCCCGTTCCGATATTCAGCAAGAGCCTGCCTCACCTCGGCATCCGTATTCATCACAATCGGCCCGCCCCAGGCAATCGGCTCTTTCAGGGGGATTCCTGAGAAGAAGAGGAAGCGGCATCCTTCATCTGAGGCCAGGACATCAATTTCTGATCCTTCCTCCCCAAAGAGGATCATCGTCTGGTTCGAATATACATCCCCTGCATCCGGGTCAAAGATCCCGGCACCCCCAAAGACATACGCTGCTGCCATATGCCCATCCTTCACCTCATGCGAGAACCCCAACCCGGCCTCAAGCGTCACATCCAGGTACTCCGGATCAGCCATCAGGTCAGCGACCGGGCCGGCAACCCCGCCAACTTCTCCACAGATGACCCGGACAGATGCTCCTCCCGGCAGCACCACCAGCGGGATCTCGTCTGCTGCTATCTCCTGGTACCGTGGCTCCATCATTTTATGGCTTCTGGGAAGATTCACCCAGAGCTGAAACCCCCCCATCCGGCCGTCGACGGGCTTTGGCATCTCCTGGTGGATGATGCCCGATCCCGCTGTCATCCACTGGACACCTCCGGCAGGGACAGATCCTGCATGGCCCATGCTATCGCCATGTTCGACTCTTCCCTTTAGCATATAGGTGACGGTTTCGATCCCCCGGTGCGGATGCCAGGGGAACCCGGCAAGATAGTCCTCTGGATCATCACCACGGAAATCATCAAACATCAGGAACGGGTCAAAGAGCGGGATCTCGGAATACCCAAATGCCCGGTGAAGCCGGACACCTGCTCCCTCGATCGTCTCACGGGCAGTAAACGTTCTGGCACAGGATTTTGATTCCTTCATACGAGTTACCTCCTTATGAAAAGTATTTCATGGTTTCTATTCAAACCAAACGGTCCGCCAGGCCTCCCGGGGAGAATGAACGAAAATCAAAGACCACCCCAACCAACCGATGACGGGACCCCCCTTTCAGAGAAGAATGGAAGGTTAAAAGAAAAAGGAAGATATTGGTATTTTGAAGCTTCTTATGCTTCAACAACGTCAAAGCCAGCCGGCTGCTGCTGTTGCTGCTGCTGCTCGTAGAGTGCTCGTAACTCCTCCTCAGAGAAGACGAGCATATCCGGATCCAGGTTTTCTTCCAGGTAGGTCGTTATGTACATCTCAACGGGAAGCTGGTTTCTGATGTCCTCTCTGATATCCTCCGGTGTCATACCGGCCTCTTCGAGCTGCTGTTCCAGTGCTTCCTCACCACCGGCCTGGGCGGCAAAATATTGGTAATATTCATCAACATCTTCTTCTGTCGCAGAAAAACCCTGATTGACTGCTACCTGGTGTACCAGTGTGGTAACGACCAGGTTTTCCACAACCTGCATCCTCAGGAGTTCCATCATCTGGGCGGCCTCTTCATCTTCCATATCGGAAAGATCCATACCCATCATCCTGAACTGCTGCATCTGCTGCTCTTTACCCTCGAGCATCTCAGACCTGAGCAGCTCCTCACCATTCACAACAGCAATAACCGCATTCTCAGGACCTTCGTCAATTGCGGCCTGGTCAGTTTCTATATGAGCCTGCTGCTCAAGATCAGTGACGTGCTCCTGGATCATCTGCTGCTCGATCTCCATCCTGAGCTGCTGTTCCAGCTGCGGGCGTGCCGCTTCAAAGCCATCATCGTTTCCACCCGGAACGGGATCTACTGGTTCACCCGGATCAATTGGTTCACCTGGATCAACTGGTTCATCCGGTCCGACTGGCATCGGTTCCTCTTCAGCCGGCTCACCCATACATCCCGCAGCAAACGCCGCCGTCAGCAGGACACAACCAGCCGCAAGTATCATCAGTAATCTTTTCATCATGTCTACTCTCCTTGAATGTTCGATATTCACCATGCATTCATCTGAATGCCCATCAATACGCAGGCGTGACAAACCAGATCTCATGGATGTCATCTCCAGCGTGTTTTGTTCTGGAGAAACCCCACAATGCAGAACCAGCATACCGGGTCCCGGGGCGCTTGGTCGATGAAGCGCCCCCCCTGGCTATCATCCACATCCCAAAAATCTCGTAATGGAATGAAGATGCACACGCGGTGAGCCGTTCACCATGCCCGGCAGGTCCTATCTCGCATCTTCAGGGTTCTCTCCCGGGTTTGCACTCTATTCTCAAGTAGTTTCTGGTATAGGAAGCACCCGGAAACCTGGAGAAGCACCCGGAAGCCTGGAGAAGCGGCATGCCCAATACAATGTATCCTTCCATCAGACGCATCCGAAAAATTACATTGTTGAGAGAAAACCGTCTCCTTCAATAATCCTGAGAACAGACAGATCCACAGATGGCAGTCAGATCTGTTACGGAGCAGGGACCATGCTCGGAATAATCGGGGGTACAAGCCTCTTCTTCGCGGACCTCCCCCCGCTAGAAGAGAAGATCATCCCAACACCCTATGGAAAGGCACTTGTCTATACCGGCGACATCTGCCTGATACCACGTCACCAGAACACCCTGCCACCGCATAATATCAACCATCGTGCACACATTGCTGCACTGAAGATCCTGGGTGTCGACCGGATCGTTGCATTTGGATCAGTAGGATCGCTGCACGTCAAATACCCGCCCGGATCGCTGTTAATCCCAAAAGATTTCATCAGCTGGGGCAAAATCCCGACATTCCATGATACCACAATGGTCCATGTAATGCCCGGATTTGACCATAACCTGATCATTGCCCTTGCAAATATGCACCCTGACATAAAGATCGGTGGAACATACATCCAGACAACAGGACCCCGGTTTGAAACTGTTGCCGAAGTACAGACACTCTCACGGATTGCAGATATGGTCGGGATGACGGTTGCAAGCGAGGCGACCCTGGCTGCAGAACTCAAAATCAAAATAGCTGCCATCTGTACGGTTGACAACTATGCAAACGGAATCGGTGACGAATTGATCAGCTATGAGACAATCGTCGCTGCTGCAAAAGAAGGCAGTGCGAGGATAAGCCTTATCCTGGAGAGAGTTGTGGAAGAGTTACAATGACCAGAAGCGATATCCCATACAACAAACGCGTTTCAATCCTGATCAAAAACGCGAACCTGAATGGAAGACAGACCGATATCTTCATTGATGAAGGAACAATTCAGGCCATAGGTGATCAGACCGGAACAAACTACAAAAGCAGTGCTGATATCGAGATCGATGCGGGAGGCGATATACTCCTCCCCGGTCTTGTCAATACCCACACCCATGCCGCAATGAGCCTCCTGAGAGGATATGCAGACGACATGGTCCTCTTTGAATGGCTGTCCCAGAAGATCTGGCCGCTTGAAGGTCATCTCACCGGTGACGATGTCTACATGGGCACCCGGCTCGCCTGCCTTGAGATGATCAAAACCGGCACCGTTGCCTTCAATGATATGTACTTCTTCATGGAACGGGCCGCAGATGCCGTCGAAGAAGCCGGGATACGGGCATGTCTCTCCTATGGATTTATCGACCTTTTTGATGAAGAAAAGCGGGAAGCAGAGATCAAGGCAACGACTGCACTCCACCAGAACATCATATCCAGAAACAATCCCGCACTCACCTTCGCCCTCGGCCCCCATGCCCTCTACACCGTCTCCCCGGAGGGGCTGACATGGTGTGCAGACTATGCACAGGAACACAACTGCGGCATCCACATTCACCTCTCCGAAACCGAAAAGGAGGTTGAAGACTGCGTCAGAGACCATGGAGTTTCGCCCGCTTCATACCTTGACTCATGTGGTATCCTCACTGACCGCACCGTGGCTGCCCACTGCTGCTGGCTTGATGATGCCGAATGCACACTCCTTGGAAAACGCGGCACCGCGGTATCCCATAATCCGGTAAGCAACATGAAGCTTGCAGGCGGCCGGGCAATACCCTATACCGCACTCAAAAACGCAACCGCACCTATCACCCTGGGAACTGACGGCTGCGCCTCAAACAACAACCTCGATCTCTTCGAGGAGATGAAGATCGCCGCTCTCCTGCAGAAATTCAGCACCCGGGATCCGACAATCCTCCCGGCTGCCGAGGTAATCGATATCGCATCAAAGAACGGTGCAGCCGCACTCAGGACCGGAGGCGGGATAGTCGCACCCGGCTATGCTGCCGACATCATCCTGGTGGACAGGAATGCCATCTGCCAGGCACCATTCCACAACCCGCTTTCAAACATCGTCTACGCCTGTTGTGGCGATGCTGTCCGAACGGTCATCTGTGACGGCAAAATCCTGATGCATGACCGCGAGATCCCCGGAGAAGACGCAATCCTCGCGGGAGCAGAAGCAGCAGCAGAGGCACTGGTGAGCCGGAGAGAGGAAGAACTGCAGAAAAGTGTATGAAACACAGGATTCTTGGTGCACTATCTCCTGGAAGGTAAGGATTGGAATGCAACCTGGTTTTGTGCCCCCGGTCTTCTGAATATCCGGCAGGTATCTTTGATTGGGATTTCAAAAAACCAGTATCCTCCCCATGCAAAAAATGAAGCTCCGTTAATCAGGGGAACGGAAGCTCCGTTCCCTCCATCTTTCCAATCACAAGCCGGGCTATCGCCAGATCCTGTATCGCAAGGCCGGTGGAATCAAATATCGTGATCGCATCCGGTGACGACCGCTTCTTCTTCTGAACCACCACCTCACCGAGTGTGCCGCTGATCTGATCCGGACTGTATACACCCTCTCTGATCGGGACATTGACTTCACCGGAGTGGACCGCCTGTTCATAGTCATCGACAAACACCTCAGATTCCAGGAGGAGCGCCGGGTCAAGCTCCTGTTTCCCGGGTGCATCGGCACCGATTGCATTGATATGGGTGCCTGGCCGTATCCAGTCAGACCTGATCAGCGGCTCTCGCGACGGTGTTGTTGTGATCAGGATATCGCAGTCGCAGGCCTTCTCCACGGTATCGACCGGGACAATATCATAGGCCGGGTAACCTGCGGCAAAAGTCTCAGCAGTCTTCTTCTTCCTGCTCCAGACAAGTGCTTTCTCAACAACACATTCCTGTGCAACCGCCTGGAGTTGGGCATGCGCCTGCCTGCCGGCACCAACAAACCCCAGGGTGAGCGGGTGGTCCCGGGAAGACCTGACGGCAAGACATGCCACCGCAACAGCCCCGCCAGCTCCGGTTCTCATATCAGTTAAGGCGGTTGCATTGATGAACGCTGTTGGACAACCGGTCTTTGGATCGATCAGCAGTGTTGTTGCCATCACCGTTGGCAGGTTGCGGGATGGGTTTTCCGGATGAACCGAGACGATCTTCACCCCTGCAAGATCGATTCCCGGAATTGAAGCAGGCATTGTCCGGAAATCACCCTCTGGAAAGGTAATATAGACCTTGGGTGGCATCTGGACAGTGCCTCTCCCATGTTCTGCAAAGACCTCGCGTATAGCATGGTTTACTTCGGTATACGTGAGAAGAGCATGACTGTCTGGATAATATCTCATAATAGGTCTTTCATGGGAGGCTATTTTTGTCTGCCGATCGGTAAAAGAGTCAGATCAGACAATCGAACACTCCCCTGTACGCAACCGCTCAGATCCCGATGATATCGCGCAACAGTGAAAGCGTCTCCTCCGGGGGCCCCTTCCTTCCAACAAACAGCACCTCAACGCGTTCAAGCAGCTGGCGGTAGTACTGCTGCCGGAGCTGTGCCTTGTACCCATTCTTCACAAGCAGATGGGGATTGAAATAGGAGTTGTATTCAAGCATGGAAAGTGCCTCATCTGGCGTGAGTGTCCGCACCTCCCCCTCTTCGGGCGTCAGGATCAGGATCCGCCGGAGTGTTGTTAAGGGAAAGATCCGGCCCTTCCCGATCGCCCACCGGAGATCCACAACCGCCCGCCCTTCAGCATCATAGTCTGAACGTTTGAGGAGCGGGGCAAATTCCGGCCAGGCAGCGGCAAGGTCTGATCGGATATAGAAGTTCTTTTCAGACGAATATGCAAGCGCGTCATCTCCAAAGATCCGGAAGAAGAACCAGTCATCTGCTATCACCCGGACGGATTCATCAAGCAGGAACCCATATGTCTGGGTCGTCTTGCCGGCACCGGACGTCCCGACAATGGCAAACCCCTCACCCCGGCAATCAAGACAGGCGCCATGGCATGACGCAATCCCATGGCCGTCTTCAAGGATATCGCCGGCTATCGCAAGGGCGATTGACTTGATCCACCCATAGTATGTCATATTAAAGAGAAACGCCGTCTTTGAAGAGGGATCATACCGGACCGCATTCTCAGCAAACGCAGCGTTCTCAAGGACATAAAGGCGGCCGTGTGATCTGATCGACTGTGATGCAAAAAAGAAATTCTCAGAAAACCGGTTCTTCACTACATCCGAATCAGTCATCAGCTTGATGCAGCAGCCATAGATCTCGGACCTGACCTCATAGAGCTTCGACCGGTTGATGGCATCTACCAGCTGGTCCTTATCTTCTGGCTCAATAAGAACAATCTCATACCCCATGGAGGAGGATGAGCAGAGAAGGGATAAGAAACCTTCTGCGAGTGTCAACTACCCGTGACGAAAGGTGTTGGCTTCCTGCTGCTTCGATCAAGTAGTATTAAATACCTGGGTTATGCCGTCTCCACACGTTCAGCATCTTCAAGCCCGAGCATCGAAACTGCCATCTCCCGCATCTTGAATTTCTGGATCTTTCCGGAGATGGTCATCGGGAAACTGTCAACAAACGTATAGTACCGGGGTACCTTGTAATGGGCGATCCTGCCTTTACAGAATTCCCGGATCTCTTCCTCTGTGATCGTATGATCGTTTTCGCACCTGATCCATGCCATCAGCTCCTCTCCATACCTGATATCGGGAACACCAATCACATAGACATCTGCAATTTTTGGATGGTGATGCAGGAACTCCTCAATCTCACGGGGATAGATATTCTCTCCTCCACGGATGACCATCTCCTTCAGCCTGCCGACGATCCGGATATATCCTTCCTCATCCATCACGCCGAGATCGCCGGTGTGGTTCCAGCCATTGGGATCAATGGTGCTATGAGTGGCACTGGGGTTGTTGTAGTAGCACTTCATCACCATGTACCCACGGGCACAGATCTCACCCGGCTCTCCGCGGGGCACAATCCGCCGGGTGCCGGGATCAATAATCTTTAATTCGGTATGCGGCATCACCCGTCCAACCGTTGAGACCCGCCGTTTAAGCGGATCATCGACCGTTGACATCGTCACTCCCGGTGACGTCTCGGTCTGCCCATAGACAATGATGATCTCGGACATATGCATCCGGGAATTCACTTCCTTCATCACCTCAATCGGGCAGGGGGATCCGGCCATGATCCCGGTGCGGAGCGTATCGAGTGTGAACGAATCAAAGTTTGGAAGCGCAAGTTCGGCAATGAACATTGTTGGAACACCGTGAACAGCAGTACACCGCTCATCCTGGATCGTCTGAAGTACCGCCTCTGCATTGAAGACCGGGGAGGGGAGCACCATCGTTGACCCATGCGTCACGGCTGCGATGTTGGCAAGCACCATCCCGAAACAATGGTAGAATGGCACAGGGATACAGAGCCGATCCTTCTCAGAAAACCGCATCCCCTCACCGATGATGAACCCATTATTTAAGATGTTGTGATGGGAGAGGACGACTCCTTTTGGAAACCCCGTTGTTCCCGAGGTGTACTGGATATTGATGGGGTCGTCAAATTCCAGGGACGCTTCACGTTCCGCAAGCTCGTCACGGGTAATTTCATGTGCCTTTGAACAGATCTCGCTCCATACAAACATACCCTTGTGCGGGATATCACCCATGAAGATGACATTGCTGAGGAAGGGAAATGTATCCGAGTTGATCCGGCCGGGACGCGATGCAATCGCTTCAGGACAGGCAGAATAGAACATCCCGACATAATCCGATGTTTTAAACGCACCCTGGATGATCAGCGTCTGCACCTCTGCCTGCTTGAGAGCATACTCAAGTTCGTACGTCCGGTAGGCAGGGTTGATATTCACCAGGATCGCACCAATCTTTGCAGTGGCAAACTGGACGATGACCCATTCTGCATAATTCAGCGCCCAGATGGCCACACGGTTGCCGCGCTCGACCCCGAGTGCCATCAAACCACGGGCAAACGTATCCACCTCTTCAAGAAATTCGCGGTATGTATACCGGATCCCCTGGTGTACAGAGACAAGCGCCTCGGTATCCGGATATTGTTTGGCGATGTGATTGAGCATTTCACCCATTGTCTCTCCTTTCAGGGGTATCTGGGACACACCGCATGTATAACTGCCAGGAGTCATGCCTTACTACATTCCTGCTCAAGAAGAAAAAAGATATCGAAACATGAGTTCGGAATGTTTAAATTCGGATAGAACCATGTAATACTGGACATTCGGGGTCGTGGCCTAGTCCGGTATGGCGACGGGCTCCAGCGGTCTTGGCGTATGATGAACAATGGGTCTGCTGATCAATGATATGATGACCCGTTGGAGCGCTGATGCAAAGATATCCGCTCACACGCCTGTCGGAGAGACCCGTCGATCGTGAGTTCAAATCTCACCGACCCCACCTATTTTCCAGAAACTGACCATCATAACTGAAAAGTAACCAGTATACACAAGCATTACAGCAGAATCCATACTGCTTGACATTTTATATATGAACGGTTCATACCTATTGAGCAAGGCAGGAAACTGTATGTATTCTATAGGTGAAGCATTAGTTGGCGATGGCGCAGAACTTGCGCACATCGATCTTTTGGTTGGAGACAAGAACGGGCCGGTGGGATCCGCATTTGCACATGCACTCTCCCAGCTCTCGGCAGGGCACACCCCGCTTCTCGCAGTGATCCGACCAAATCTCCTTACAAAACCCGCAACCGTCATCATCCCGAAAGTGACGCTGAAGCGGACCGAACAGGTAAACGAGATGTTTGGGCCTGTGCAGGCGGCAGTGGCAAAAGCTGTTGCCGACAGTCTTGAAGAGGGGCTCTTCACCGGCATACATATTGAAGATATCGTCATTATCGCCAGTGTCTACCTCGCACCGGATGCAAAAGACTACAATAAAATTTACAGGTACAATTATGGAGCCATGAAACTCTCTCTCTCACGGGCCTTTGAACAGTTCCCGGATGAAGCAACAATCCTGCATGAAAAAGACCGTGCTGCCCATGCCGTCATGGGTTTCAAGGTCCAGCGGCTCTGGAACCCACCCTACCTGCAGGTCGCAATGGATCTCGTAGATATGGACCATATCAGGCGGATCTTAACTGAGCTTCCGACAAACGATCACCTGATCATCGAAGCAGGAACACCGCTCATCAAGCAGTTTGGCCTCACCGTCATCAGCGAGATCAGAAAAATCCGGCCAAACGCCTTCATCATCGCCGATCTTAAGACACTTGACACCGGAAACCTTGAGACACGGATGTGTGCAAACGCATCTGCCGATGCAGTCGTCATCTCCGGACTCGCACCCGTCTCAACCATCGAAAAGGCTGTAAAAGAAGCACGGAAGACCGGAATCTACGCAATCATCGATATGCTCAATGTCGAATCCCCGGTCAACCTCATCAAGACACTGGCCAAAACCAATTCAATCCCGCACATCGTAGAGATGCACCGGGCCATCGATGCCGAGGGATCCGAGTATGCATGGGGAGATATCCCGGCGATCAAAAAAGCAGCACAAGGCAAAGTGCTCGTTGCAACTGCAGGCGGCATCCGCCTCAATGTCGTGAAAACCGCACTTGCTGCCGGTGCGGACATCATCGTGGTCGGCCGGGCCATCACCGCAAGCAAGAACATCCAGCATGCAGCCGAAGAGTTCCTTGGAGAGTTAAACCAGGAAGAGATCGATCAGTTCAGGATCATGACAGATTTCTAACGATCACTTTTTTTCACCTGATTATGGTGGGATGCAGTGCTTCAAACCATTGATTTTTAAAATAGCAATGTCCCCCCCATACAGGTAATTGCACAAAAAGAACAGAGAAACCCACCTCTCAAAAATGAGGGGATATCCCTTTCAATGGTTATTGTGTATCTTCGCGTTACGCGTCAACAATCTCAACAAGCGTTACTTCAAAGATCAGCGTCTTGCCTGCAAGTGGGTGGTTTGCATCAAGCATGATTGTATCTTCTGTGATATCAGAAACACCCACTTCAACCGCCTGGTCCTCCCCGACCATCACCTGGAACCGATCTCCCACCTGCGGAGTGATATCAGAGGGGAACTGCTCCTTGGGCACGGGAAAGATGATCTCGTCATTTCGCTCACCATATGCACGGTCGGCCGGAATTTCAACCCGTCGCGACTCGCCCACAACCATACCTTCAATCGCCTCATCAAATCCAGGTATTACCTGGCCTGAACCGACCTCAAATTCGAGGGGTTCACGGTCAAGTGAGGTATCAAACACCTCACCGTCCTCAAGAGTACCGGTATAGTGGACTTTCACATAAGTACCAATTTCTGCTGAAGTCATCCCAGGTACGTTCGGGTTGAGGCTATAAGAAAGAATCGGTTACGGCGAATAATATCAGGACAAGCAGGGAAAGAGTAGATTACCGATGAATGCATTAATCAGAGGTATGGACAAAAACCCCCTCTTTATCCAGCACCAGACATCAGCCGATTACCGGGACAGACCCTTCGAGATGGTAATCCTGCCCCTTGGATCGCTTGAGGGCCATGGCGGCCATCTCCCGTTTGGAACCGATGCATTGACTGCAGAAATACTTGCAGGAGAGGTTGCTGCACGTATCCCGGGTGCTGCAGTTTTACCAGTTGTTCCCTACGGGGTATCTGATCACTACCGGGACTTCTCCTTTACCGTCTCGCTTTCGTTTGAGACAGAAACTGCCATCATCAAGGACATCCTGGAATCCATATACCGTGAAGGAATCAGAAAAGTCTTCATCATGAATGGCCATGACGGAAACATCGCACCCATTGAGGCGGCAGCACGAAACGTCAAAGTCGCCCATCCGGATATCAAAATCTTCTCTCTCTGCGCCTGGTGGCAGGAACTTGGATCCCTTCTTCCACCCGGCTTCTTCGAGGTCTGGGGAGGCTTTGGCCATGGCGGTGAAGCTGAGTTGTCAATTGGACTTGCCTTATTTGAAGAACTCTGCCAGCCTGAACATGCAGAAGGACATGTCCCGGACCTTCCGAAGATCGGCGAGATGATATGGCTCTTTTCAGAACTGACTGACTCAGGAGCAACAGGAGACCCGACACGGGCAACCCGAAAGAAAGGTCTGAAGATGAAAGAAGCGCTTGTTGATGCGATAGTTGCAGCACTCACCCGTTTAAACGAGACCGGATGGAGCTATGGAAAAACAAGCTGATAGTTGCCATAACTAGAGAGGGATATTTGGGTTGAGGAGCGTCTCCTCATCGCACCCATGGAGCGAGACTGCTGCAAGCGCACCAATCACCCCGCGGCCGCCCGCAATACGGATGCCGTTTGCTTCGGCAAAAGCCTGTGCATCCTCGATGGTGATCCGCTCAGATCGGGCCCGTGCACCATAGGCAAGGGAGCCAGGTGGGCGAAAGAGACCAACTTTTATGGCAATCCCCCATTCCTGTGATGCGGATTCTCCTGCAATAAATGAAACCGAGTCTTCAATGATATCCTCGACTGTGTCTTTTTCTGCAGCAAATTCGATGAGACTGCAGGAATTGCCTGCCGTCTTTTCCTGGATGCCAGGCCAGAGCATTGCAACATGATGGGCTATCGGCATCACCCAATCACTCCTTCCGAGCCGCTGGAGAAGAGCATAGGCAAGCGCGAAAGTTGCACCGTCACCCGGGGTATCGGTGTCATCAAGGCCGATGACAACAAGCGATAGCGCCTTTGTATACACATCTCCCTCAACAATTGAGCCCGATCTGCGTGTTCGGACATCAAGCACCCCACGTGCCCGGGACATCATCTCGGTGAGGGAGTATGACGGGCCGCCAAAAGACCTGATGGTATGGATAATGCTCTCTCCATCCTGCCGAATCGAGACGACGCCAACTGCCGGAAGAGGGGAGAGCCCGACATCTGCTGATACCGAACCAAAGCGGCCTCGTTCGCGGAGGAGGGTGCCGTCCCTTCGGACATCGGTCAGGGGGCCGCCTGATCGTTTGTGATGATGCCTGCAGAACGCAGCACACCCTGCGCTCATGCATTCATGGTAAATCTCCACCCAATCACCATCACAGGTGCTAAAGATACGTTTGCAGAGCGTCTGCGGAAGAGCGGTGCGTGCGGTATAACGTGCCGGCTCCCTCCCTTTCCCGGGGGATTCCAGGATGATGCATTCTTCATCGATGAGCCGGTTAACCCAGTCCTGGGCAGTGGTCCGGGGAATCCCGGTCTGCTGCGCTATCTGGGATACGGTAAACGAACCATCCTCCAGCGTGAGATGTCTCATTAAAGAGAGGATCTTATTCCTCTTCTCAAGAACCCCGACCATGATTCTTCCTGATGGTGATGAGATCGGCAAGGAGTGCACTCGCTGTTGGATACGGGCCGGCACCCTTTCCGATAAACGTGACATACCCTGCCAGGTCGCAGCAGACCTGGATCGCATTCAGTGTCCCGTCGACAACAAGCGGGTGGTCAAGCGAGATGACACGGGGTGAAACACGGGCCATATTCTGTTCTGGAACAAGCTCGCCGATCAGGCGGATGGTCGAGCCTTCGGCTTCTGCCAGTGAGAGCGCCTCAAGCGTGATCTGGTCAATCCCATTGATATCGACATCAGACAATCCGATATCCATCCCAAGAAGCGTATTTGCAAGGATGACCAGTTTGATCCCGGTATCGATCCCTTTGACATCATAGTCCGGGTCCGCCTCTGCATACCCAAGATCGCGGGCCTCCTGGAGCGCCTGGGGATAGGTGAGGCCCTCGTCCCGCATCCGTGTCAGAATATAGTTGCAGGTCCCGTTTAAGATGCCATAGAGGGAGCGGACGGTATTGCCGGCAAGCCCACCATGGAGTGCATTGACAACCGGTACCGCCCCGGCAACCGTTGCCTCGTACATAAGAAATACCCCATGCTGATCTGCAATGGCCTTCAGTTCATGAAATGCAACTGCTATTGGGCCCTTGTTCGATGTGACAACATGCTTTCCAGCTGCAAGTGCGGACCGGATCGTTCCTGTTGCCGGCTCGCCACCGTTTACATTCGTCGGAGATGTTTCAACCAGGATGTCATATACACCGGACTCAAGGATATCAGAGACGCTCAGGTCTGCACTACCGCAAAGACCGGTATTCTTTTTCTTTTCAAGGATTTGATGCAGATCAAGACCGTCTGGCTGAATAATGGCAGAACGTGAATCTGCAACCGCTGTTACGGTAAAACCATACTCTGATTCTGCAAGCACCCGGGCAAGCCCCTGGCCAACAGCACCAAACCCAATGATCGCAATTCTCATTCCATACCCTCCAGCGGCTCAAGCACCAGGATATTCTTCCTCTTTGAGACATCATGCAGGATAGCAACCGCCCGGCGCATATCCTCTGGAGAGACGGCACGTATGGTAATCTTTGCAGTCGAAGGCTCGTTAATTGCGGGCATCACCATATGGAGTTCAGACACTTCTGCAAACCCGGTCTGGTCGATCTGGTCGACGGTATCGGTGAGATCGGTGTGCATCAGATGGCCGATCATTATCAGGGACTGTTTCTGGAGAAGGCGCTCTTTTCCGATCCTGATAACCCCGCATCCGCGTTCCCGAAGGACGTTAATGAGCGTATCAAGCTTCTTTTCCGGAAGTTCAAGGACAATATCGACGGTTAAGGTATTTTCCGGAGATATCATGTCGCGCTGGTGAATAATCGTGATAATATTTCCGCCGATATCAGAGATCGGTTTTAATGCTCCGAGCAGTTGCCCGGGAGTATCCTTCAGCTCAAGCTTCATTGAGATCTGCACAGATCACACCCTGTAGTACCAGTCGTCATCAGTCGATAAGAAGGATTCGGAGATCGCGGTATACTGTTATTTCTTCGAACCCTTTGCACCTGTGACCACCGGAAGCGCTGCTGCAATCTCAGGGAGCAATTCACCGGGAAGACCAAGGACCATCTCGCCATTCTGAATCCCGGAGAACTTCCGCGACCCATCACAGCCCAGTGAGACATTCGGCTGTCCGTGCAGGTACACAAATGCTGTTGTATCTGCACAGACCGACTGGATCCCCGACATCTCTGCCTGTATCCGACCACCCAGGCGGTACAGGATGCTCTGGGCAACCTTCAGCATCGCAAGCGGCTCTGCCACAAGCAACACAACATGAGGTGAGAAGGGAGTCGATTCAAGAGGAGCATACAAAGTTGCATATGTTTCATTCGAGGGCAGATGGGGGATCCGGTCGATAGTCCTCCGGCATGCAGCCCGGCTCCCGAATTTGCCAAGAGCATAGTAGAACTCACCTGACCGAAGCGACGGCGTGAGTTCGCGAAGGCCCAGCGCCCATGCGCCACCCATACAGCTGTGCTTATCTACAGTTGCATAGAAACACTTCCCCTCGTTTCTGGCCATCGAGACCATCTGGCAGTGCCTTACCTGGGAGTCTATCTCCTCCATACCAGGTGGAATCTCTGTTTTGGATCCTGCCAGCCTGATGGCAACCGGTGATCCCATTATACCAAGTTCTTCCCTGAGTACCGCTGAGAGTGCGGGAAAATCCAGATCAGATCGCATATCATCCATACGCAAAAACCTCCAGAAGTAATCAAACCAATTCAGTTCTTTAGAGATAAAGGTGATGATCAGAGACGCCTGAGTTTCTGTTCGACCTTCTCAAAGAAGTTCTGTCCGGCAGTCACAAAGAGGGCGGGTTGCTGAGATCGTGTAACGTCAATCGATGCAGAGAGGCCAAGTGGACGGGTCATGACACCATCGATGACGAGGTTGGCGGGCTTGTCGCTCTCAAGCCTGATCTCGATCTTTCTGTCTGCAGAGATGAGATGCGGCCGGGATGAAAGCATATAGGGTGCCAGCGGAACGATCAAGACCCCATCAATCCAGGGATCAACAATTGGGCCGCCCGCACTCATTGCATATGCAGTCGATCCGGTCGGCGTACTGATGATGATACCATCTGCCCGGAACGTCTCGGCAACAAGCCCGTCGATTACAATTCTGAACCGCAGCATTTTGGCTGGCCGGGAGGTGACGATGAGTGCCTCGTTCAGAGCGTTTCCGATAGCGCCGTTATCTGTTTGAAAGAGAAGACGCATTCTCTTTTCAACAGTAAACCCGGGCTGCATCGCAGTGAGAAACGAGTATGCATCATCTGG
Organism: Methanocalculus sp. MSAO_Arc2; assembly: GCA_003838065.1. Lineage (GTDB taxonomy): Archaea > Halobacteriota > Methanomicrobia > Methanomicrobiales > Methanocorpusculaceae > Methanocalculus. Next base: position 19,250 of record QZAC01000179.1, on the reverse strand, counting down.
TTCAAGGTCAGCAAGGAACCCGACCTCACCCCAGTTAATCCCGAGAATTGGGGCCTGATGCGCCATCTGCAAAACCACCCGGAGTACTGTTCCGTCACCACCGACAACGGCGATACAATCGGTATCTCTGGCTGCTTCATCGAGTGAAACACCCTCTTTTCCGAGTATTTCTGCTGTTTCCTCTTCAAGGAGGGCAATATGGCCGACCCGGGTGAGATCTTCTGCAAGTTTGCCTGCAAACGCGACCGCATCGCTGCGATCAATCCGTGAAACAATAAAGAACCGCATCATTCACCTGAGATATTCGATCACTTTCCGGTGAATCACCGCATTTGTTGCCACCATACATCTGCCATAAGAGACGTTATCAGGGAACGAAACCGGTGTTCCGTCTAGATCTGAAACGATTCCGCCAGCTTCGCTGCAGATGAGCATTCCGGCAGCAGCATCAGTTATCCTGAGTGTGTTTCTGAGATCGACAAATCCATCAATGCGGCCACAGGCAACATAGCAGATTTCGAGTGCAGAGGCTCCCAATAACCGCCACCTCTTTATCTTCTGGCCAAGCTGCATGGCCCGTGCCGGATCGAACTTCTTGCCATACAGGCTCATTACACTTTCTTCAAGGAGCGATACCGATGACACCGATATCCGGTTTCCATTTCGGTATGCACCCCCGCCACGCTGTGCTGAGAACTCTTCACCCGAGGCGAGGTCAACGACATATCCCTCCAGTATCCTGCCCTCCTCACCATAGGCAAGTGAGAGAGCATAGAATGGAATTCCGGCAACAGCATTAAAGCTACCGTCGATAGGATCCAGGTACACCGTTCCTCCAGAACCGGCAAGCAGGACTGAACCCGCCTCCTCACTGAGCACCCTGCTGCAGAAACCCGCCTTTTCAAGGTGGCTGATGACGCATGATTCGGCAACATCATCGATAAATTCAGTCGGTGTCTGATCAGCACCCATCCTGATTTTTTGGCCTCCTGTCTCTGTACCAACAATATTCGCGATCTCCTCCCTGAGATGCACCGAGATTAAACGGCAGGTTGTGAGGAACGGTGTTTCTTCCATCTTACGTTGTCTTTATGTCCTTGAAATTCAATAAATTACTCCTGCGAGTACATACCATGAAAGAACAGATAGAAGTTGGAAAACTAAAGGAAGGACGCTATATTGTCATTGACGAAGAACCCTGCAAGATCCAGGGAATATCCATCTCAAAACCAGGCAAACACGGAGCTGCAAAGGCACGAATCGACGCAGTCGGGATATTCGATGGGATGAAGCGATCCATTGTCTCACCTGTCTCCCAGAAAGTATACACACCCATTGTTGAGCGAAAGACCGGACAGGTCATTTCCATTGCTGGAAACACTGTTTCTTTTATGGATATGAAAGAGTATACAAACTTCGAGCTCAACGTTGACGACAGCCAGCTCCAACAGATTGAACCTGGCAAAGAGATTCCCTATATCGAATCGCTGGGTAAAAAAAAGCTTGATATTTAGGTATGCAGACTTTTTCAAATTTCCTTTTTGCCGATGCAGAAGCCTCATATGAAGATGCCCGCTATGTGATCTTCGGTGTCCCCTATGATGGGACAACCACGTACAAACCCGGCACACGCTTCGGCCCAAAAGCAATCCGTGAGGTATCGTACAATTTCGAGCCCTATATGCCACAGTATGATCTCGATCTGGCAGACGTGCCGTTCTGCGATCTTGGCGATATGTACACAGAATCAGACCCGGAAGCGGTTACAGACCAGGTCGAAGACACCGTTGCTATGATCCTGGGCGACGGCAAGGTCCCGGTGATGCTGGGTGGCGAACATTCAATCACCATCGGTGCTGTGCGCGCTGTGAGGCCGGACTGGTATGTTGTCTGTGATGCCCATCTCGACTTCCAGGACGAGTACCGGGGATCCAGGTATAACCACGACTGCGTCTCCGCGAGGGTCGAAGAGCTTGGGATCAACAATATCATCATTATCGGTGCCCGGAGCGGATCACGGGAAGAATTTGCCCGTGCAAAGAAACACATCCTTTATACCGCAGACCAGGTCTATGACAGAGGAATTGATTCTGTTCTTGAAGAGATACGGTCCTCTATTGGTGAAGCATCACTCTATCTCTCAATCGATGCAGACGCAATTGACTCCTGTCTGACTCCCGGTCTTGGGACCCCAGACCCCTTCGGTCTCACCCACCGCGATATCAGATCAATTGTCAGGGCGCTTGCGCCGCAGGCGGTTGCATTCGATTATGTCGAGGTGCTGCCACATGATTCTGAACAGACTGCCGCAGTAGCGGCAGGTATTATCCGTGAATTCATCGGGTGCAGGGAACAGCAGCCCATCCGGTAGAGCGCTGTAACCAGAATCGCGCGGTTACGAACATCAATTCCAAACAATCGTATGGGAGTGTTGTCCTCACTGCACGTCAAGATAAAAGCAAGAGCTTTTTATTCTACAATTACCTCTTTAGATTGGTGTCCAGTGAGTATACGAGATTGGATTATTCCAAAAGAGTATATATTCTTTGATATCTTCGAAAAGCTTGCAGATACGACAACCGAGGCGGCTCGTCTCCTCGTCGATCTTGTTGACGACTATACGGATATCGAATCGAAGGTAAAGGAGATCAAAAAGCTCGAACACCAGGGTGATTCTCTGGCCCATCATGCTTATGCAGAGCTAAACCGGAGTTTTATCACCCCGCTTGAGCCGGTCGAGATCTCACGCCTGACAACCGCGCTCGATGATATCCTTGATTTCATCGACAGTACTGCAAGAAAGATGCAGAACTACGGGATCGAAGAGACTGATAAATACATGAAGGAGTTTGCCAAGATCATCTATTTCTCTGCTCTAGAAGTGGCAATTGCAGTCCGTGAAATTCGATCCCTGAAGAACCCAAAAATACTTGAACAGAAATGCATCGAGATCAACAGGCTTGAAAACCTGGCCGATGATGTCCTTGCCCACGCATTCAAGGACCTCTTCAGCAGTGAAGACGCAATACAGATCATCAAGCTCAAGGATATTTACGAGAGCCTCGAACAGGCAACAGACAGGTCTGAGGATGCGGCAAACGTCCTTGCAGATATAGCGATCCGGTATTCGTGAGGAGACATGGAGCTTCTGATAATCTCCGGGATTATACTTGCTCTCCTTTTTAATTTCGTTAATGGCCTCAACGATGCTGCAAATATCATCGCAACCGTCATCGCGACAAAAGTACTGACCCCGTTAAAAGCAGTCGGCCTTGCCGCATTCTTTATCCTTGTCGGCCCTTTGCTCTTTACGACTGCAGTTGCAAAAACGGTTGGTGAAGGCATTATTGATCCCGACATCCTCACACCCTCCCTCATCGTAATCGGGCTCATCGGATCAGTCTTCTGGGTCTATTTCTGCTCACATTTTGGGATACCGGTTTCTGCAAGCCATTCACTCATTGGCGGCATATTGGGAGCAGGCATCGGGGCAGGAGGGGCTCTTGCCGTATTATGGCCATCAGGCGATGTGATCTCAGGGTTTATTGTGTACGGGTTGATCGGGATTGCCGTGGGCGGATTGTTCTTTGGCTCTCTGGCCCTGCTGATGGGAGAGCGAAACCTGATGTACCTGGGACTTGGCGCTCTGATCGGATTTGCAATTGCAATACCGTCCTCGATGTTCCTCGGGCTTGTTGAGATCAGAGGAATATTTGCGGTTGCCATCTTCATTATCGTCTCACCGGTCCTTGGTTTCATTGCCGCATACAGCATGGCCGGGCTGATCATGAAGTATCTCCACCGCGCCAGCACTCCGCGCAAAATGAATTATATCTTCAAAAAACTTCAGGTCATAGCCGCATCACTCCATGCGGTCGGCCATGGGAGCAATGATGCACAGAATGCAATGGGAATCATCACCGCGATTCTTCTCTCGGCTGGCTATATCAGCACCTTTGAAGTGCCGCTCTGGGTTATCCTGGCCTCCTGCGCGGCAATTTCGATGGGCACACTCCTTGGAGGATACCGGGTGATTGACAAAATGGCACAACGGATCACTAAAATCGCACCCTACCAGGGTTTCTCGGCATCGACATCAGGAGGGCTTGTCCTTTCTGCGATGTCATCCCTTGGCATCCCTGTCTCCACCACCCATGCAATAACCGGATCGATCATGGGTGTCGGATCGACGCAGGGGCCTGCTGCTGTCCGTTGGGGAGTTGTCAGGGAGATCATCGCCGCATGGATCATCACGGTCCCGGCAGCAGCACTCGTCTCATACAGCTTTTTTACCCTGATCTCGCTCTTTATCTGATCCTGGATACGGACAGAGATCAGAGAGTATACATGCAGAACAGTCCGGGTTTCGGGCAGAACAGATCTCGCGTCCATGACGGATCAGCACGTACGTGATCTCGCCATAGAGGGTTTCTGGAAAGAGGGCCATCATATCCTGCTCGATCTGATCGGGATTCCTGGATGCAGAAAAGCCAATTCTCTGGGCAAGACGGCGGACATGGGTATCGACTGCCACACCGGCGTTGATCCCAAAGGCATGATGCAGTACAATGTTTGCGGTCTTTCTCCCGACACCGGGCAGGGTCAGGAGCTCGTCCATGGTTGCAGGCACACGCCCGGAAAACCGTGTGACAACGGCCTCTGCAGCACCAATGATATGCCGGGCCTTTGCATGGTAAAAACCTGTTGGCCTGATGATTTCCTCTACCTCCAGAATATCTGCGCTGGCAAGATCATCTGCTGCAGGATAGCGTTCAAACAGCAAAGGCGCAACCCGGTTCACCGTTGCATCGGTTGTCTGTGCGGAGAGAATGGTCATAATCAGGCACTGGTAGGGATCCTGAAAGTGTAAAAAGTGCGTTTGCGTATGCGGATAACGTGTTGCAAGACGAAAATAGATTAAAAAAGCGTCTGTTGGATCCATTGGAAAATGGGGTAGCGCAGATTTGAACTGCGGTCAAAGCGTCCCAAACGCTCTAGGATGGACCAGGCTACCCTACTACCCCGCCCTTACAGAGTTTTCGTTGTAGCTAAAAATAGATATCGTTCTATTTCTTCGCAGAGAGTGGAATAGCGGTTTCTGGATGGTCAGAAACAAGCGTCCCACTGAATGTTCCTGTGGACAGCGCAGTGATGATATCATCCGGGTTTCTGCCATCCATCACAATGAAGGGGATGCCGCTTCGTTCGATGACCTTTGCCGCAACCAGATCAACGATCATATTCGATCCCGCTCCCATCCGCTCTTTCATGATGATATCGATCAACGCCTTCGGCGTCATAGTCGTAAATCTCTCTGCAGATGGGTCTTTCTTTGGATCTGCAGAATAAATACCGTCAACCACGGTCATGTTTACCAGGAGATCTGCTGAGACCTCCTCGGCAAGTATCGCAGAAACAGCATCGGTGGTCTGGCCCGGCGTGACCCCGCCCATCACCACGATCCTGTTGTGGAGTGCTGCCTCCTTTGCCTCACGGTAGGTTGCAGGGATCAGAGGATATGCCGCATCCCCAAGTGCCGAGACCAGGAGGAAGGCGTTGACCCGTGTCACCATGATACCCAGTTCATCTGCGGTCGCCTCATCACACCCGAGATCCCTCCCCACCGAGATATACCGGCGGGCCTCGCCCCCTCCCCCGCAGATGCAGAAGAGAGAATACTGCTCCGCAAGCGTTCGAAGCGCTGATGCCCATTCCTGTACACGATGGGTATCCAGCGAAGGCACGAGGATTGAGCCTCCAAGCGAGATAACTACCTTCTTCATGGTACCTGAATCATTTCATCACGGAACACTTATAATGCCGCATCCGGAGAAGAAGAAGAGTATGAGAGAAGGTGGTGGAGACAAAACTTCTGAAGAGGCACAGAATCACGGTGTTTCTGCACGGTTATGGAGAAGAGAAGAGGGGGCAATCCGTTGCCTGCTCTGCCCCCATGGATGCCTGATACAGGAAGAGAAGCAGGGAATCTGCGGGGTCCGCAAGAATATCGGCGGCGAACTCATCCCCCTCACCTATGGCAGGGTTGCATCGGTTGCTGTTGACCCAATCGAGAAGAAACCGCTCTTTCATTTCCTGCCAGGCACCACCACCTACTCACTCGGAGGCGTGGGCTGCAACTTCCGGTGCCGGCACTGCCAGAACTATGAGATATCCCAGGCTGGTATCACTGACCTTCCACTTCGCCATCTTCCGCCGGAACAGGGGGTACTCCAGGCAGAAAAATCAGGATCAAAGAGCATCACCTGGACATACAATGAACCGACAATCTGGCATGAGTATGCCCTGGATATGGGGACAATCGCCCGACAGCGGAATTTGAAGACAATTTACGTGACAAACGGCTATATCACCGAAGATGCACTTGACGAACTTGCACCCATGCTTTCTGCATTCCGGGTCGACCTCAAGGCCTTCTCTGATGACTTCTACCGATCTGTCTGCGGCGGGCGACTCCAGCCGGTCCTGGACGCCACAGTCCGCGCGCATGAACACTCAATGCATATCGAAACAGTCACACTGATCATCCCGGGAGCCAACGATAATCCAGATGAAATCGATGGCCTGATTACATGGGTTATCGAGAACCTGGGACCAGAGACGCCGATGCATTTCACCAGGTACCGCCCATACTACCGGATGCAGGAACCCCAGGCAACCCCGGTAAAGCAGCTTGAAGCGATCTATGCGCGGGCGCGTGAACTCGGGCTGGAGTACCCATACCTTGGCAACATCCCGGGATCACCGTATGAAGATACCCGCTGCCCTTCATGCGAAACACTCCTGATACAAAGAAGAGGGTTCTCTGCAGAGACGCCAGGACTCGATGTCGACCGGTGCAGCGGGTGCGGCCGCAGGATACCGCTTGTTCTTCCATGACACAAGAAGCAGCATTTCTCTCTGACCGCATGCTCGGGACACTCACCCGGTACCTCCGGTTCCTTGGATATGATTGTGAAAGCGCCGATTCTCTCCCGCCGGGAAACCGGGGGGAAGATACCCTCCTGCTTGCATGGGCAGAAAAAGAGAACCGGATCCTTCTCACGCGTGACCGTGAACTGGCAGAACGCGCACACGATCGGGGGATCTGCATCAGGGAGCTGGATGTAATGGACCAGATCCGGTCTTTACAGGAGCGTGGGCTCATCGATCTCAATGTGCGGCTGATCCGCTGTTCGGTCTGCAATATGCTCCTCAGAAACGCTACCGATGAGGAGATCGGCAAAACCAGGTATGCACCCTCAGACACAACAGGTTTCTCCTTCTTCTGGTGTGAGCGGTGCAGGCGTCTCTACTGGGACGGATCCCACACAGAGAATATTACCTCCCGCATCAGGAGCCTGAATCAACGATCCGAATAGACACCAAGATTTTGCCAGTACTCATATTCCGCCTTCCACTGGTCTTTGTTATTCCAGACCAGTTCAATCATCCGTTCCCGCATCTGCCGGTGCTCTTCTTTCTGGTCAGGATAATGCCGCTTCTCCATGATGGCGGTTGCCAGATCAAATCCAAGGTCATAGGCATGCACACGGTGGTTGTCAACTGCCATTGGATCTCCCATGATATTGACTCCAAGCAGGCCGGTGGTGGTACCTCCGAGTATCCTGATGACACTGTTTAGGTATCCGGCCACTTCTTCAGCATGTGAACCCCCGGCAGTTGATATGCTGCAGCCATAGGTTCCTGTCAGCCGCTGGCAGTGGATCGCATCGGCGAGCCGATCCAGGAAGGTCTTCAGCTGTGCGGTGGGCGCGTTGATATAGACCGGGGATGAGAAGATGATGCCATCTGCATTCAGGAGCAGATCATACACCGGGACAAAGTCATCATCAAGGATACATGACCCGGCCTGGTAACAGGTTCCGCACCCATTACAGTATCTGATATCCAGCTCACAGATGTCGATAACCCGGGTCTCTGCGCCGGCATCGGCTGCACCATCGCATGCAGACAGAAGAAGTTTTCTGGTCGAACTCTCAGGTCCTCTCGGGCTCCCGTTAAATGCCGCGATCTTCATATCTCTTACTCACCCCTTTTATCAATGAACCTTCTGGATCAGGCTGTTCGAACGCAACCACTGTTCTGCAAGGTGCGGATCTCCAGAAAACCAGGACGCTTCCACACCGCGTAGTATCCCTATCTCTATACCTATTACCCCGGGCGATCTATCAGTACAGGAATAATGAAAGACCTGATCGTCCGTGGAGCACGTGAACATAACCTGAAAAATATCACCGTCACGCTCCCAAGGGACCAATTGATTGTTATCACCGGAGTCTCCGGTTCAGGGAAGTCGACACTTGCATTTGATACCATCTATGCCGAAGGCCAGCGGCGGTATGTGGAGTCGCTCTCAGCATACGCCCGGCAGTTCCTCGGCCAGATGAATAAACCCGATGTTGATGCGATCGACGGACTCTCGCCTGCCATATCGATTGAACAGAAGACAACCTCAAAGAACCCGCGGAGCACAGTCGGCACCGTTACTGAGATCTATGATCATCTCAGGCTCCTCTTTGCTCGGATCGGGGTGCCGTACTGTCCTGACCATGGCACCAGGATCGAGTCGCGATCACCCCAGCAGATTGCAGATGCAATCGCGGCAAAAGGATCTGAAACGGTCACCATCCTGGCACCAATTGTCAGACAGAAGAAAGGGACCTATACACAGCTCTTCAAGGACCTGGATGCAGAAGGATTTGCCCGTGTCCGTGTTGACGGCACTATCCACAGGACTGATGACGACATTATCCTCGAGCGGTATGTGAAACATGATATTGAGATCGTCATCGACCGGCTCAAGCCGGAGGAAACTTCGCGGCTCGCTGAGGCATGCGAAGTCGCGGTTGCACGCTCAGGCAGCCTGGTGATCGCGGTCTTTGATGATGGATCAGAAGAGACATATTCTGCAACAATGGCATGCCCGGTCTGCGGTATCTCCTTTGACGAGCTTCAGCCACGATTCTTCTCCTTCAACAGCCCTTTTGGTGCATGTGAGACCTGCAATGGCCTTGGGATCCAGATGCAGTTCGATCCGAAACTGATCATCCCGGATACCGCACAGAGCATTGCCGATGGCGCTGTCGGCCTGTACCGGAATTTTCTTGACGGATACCGGATGCAGTACCTGACCTCGGTTGCACACCATGCAGGCTTTGACATCTTCACCCCGATCTGCGATCTGAGCGATGCGCAGTACCATACCCTGATGTACGGATCAGATGGTCCGATCCGGTTTTCGATGCAGATGAAGAATGGATCTGCTTCCTGGTCGCATACCGGTGCATGGGAAGGACTCATCCCGCAGGCAGAACGACTGTATCGGGAAACGAAATCCGAGTACCGGCGTGAGGAGCTGGAGAAGTTTATGCGTGTCACCCCCTGCCCTGCATGCGGGGGTGCCCGGTTGAAGAGGGAAGTGCTCGCCGTCAATGTCCATGGCCACTCGATTGCGGAACTAACAGATCTCCCGGTTACACAGGCGCTTGCGTTTTTTAACGAGCTCCCACTCTCCCGACGTGAAGCAGAGATCGCACGACAGGTGAAAAAAGAGATCACCTCCCGCCTCCTCTTCCTGGAACAGGTCGGCCTTGGCTACCTGACGCTCTCCAGGAACGCCGGTACTCTCTCGGGCGGCGAGGCGCAGCGAATCCGGCTTGCAACACAGATCGGATCCAATCTCATGGGCGTTCTGTATGTCCTGGACGAGCCCTCCATCGGGCTCCACCAGCGGGACAATCACCGGTTGATCGAGACACTGCAACACCTCCGCGACCTTGGCAATACATTAATCGTTGTCGAACATGACGAAGACACCATCCGGAAAGCAGATTATATCGTGGACATGGGTCCTGGAGCCGGGATTCATGGTGGCGACATTGTTGCATCCGGGGGCCTTGCTGAGATCCTATCAAACCAGGAGTCACTCACGGGCAGGTACCTCTCTGGCACAGAAGAGATCCCGGTCCCGCTGAAGAGACGGACAGCTGACGCATGTCTCAGGATGAGCGGCTGCAGCGAACATAACCTCAAGGGAATAGATGTTGCCATCCCGCTTGGCCTTTTCACGGTTGTTACCGGAGTATCTGGATCAGGCAAATCGACGCTCATCTATGAAACGCTGTACCCGGCCCTCATGAACAAAATATACAGGTCCCGTCAGAACGCTGGTGCCCATACCATGCTCTCAACAGACCGGGAAATTGACAAGGTGGTCGTCATAGACCAGAGCCCCATCGGGAGGACGCCCCGATCCAACCCTGCCACCTATACAAAAGTCTTTGATGATATCCGAAAGATATTTGCGGAAACGAAAGAGGCAAAGATGCGTGGATATGCCCCCGGACGGTTCTCCTTTAATGTCAAAGGTGGCCGATGCGAAGCCTGCCAGGGGGATGGCACGATCAAGATTGAGATGCACTTTCTCCCCGATATCTTCGTTGAATGCGAAGAATGCAAAGGGGCCCGGTATAACCGCGAAACACTGGAGGTGAAGTTCCGTGGACAGACAATCGCCGACGTCCTCTCCATGAGTGTGGAAGAAGCCCGCAGTCTCTTTGAACATATCCCTTCGATCCGGCAGAAACTCGAGACACTCTGCCGGGTAGGTCTTGGATACATTACACTTGGACAGAGTGCAACAACACTTTCGGGCGGCGAAGCACAGCGTATCAAGATCACCCGGGAACTGGCAAAACGGGCGACCGGCCAGACGATCTACCTCCTTGATGAGCCAACGACCGGACTCCATTTTCATGATGTCAGAAAACTCATCTCGGTTCTTGACGATCTTGTTGCCAGGGGAAACACGGTCGTGGTGATCGAACACAACCTGGATGTAATTAAGTGTGCAGATTATATCATCGATCTCGGGCCGGAAGGTGGGGATGCCGGCGGAGAGGTCGTCGCTGCCGGCACCCCTGAAGAGGTTGCAACGGTTTTAGAAAGCCATACCGGCAGATTTCTCAAGCGGATGCTCGCCATATGATCGATCTCCAGCAGATACCAGAAGAACCGGGATCCTACCTTTTCAAGGACGGCTCAGACACCGTCATCTATGTTGGAAAGGCAAAAAACCTCAGAAAGCGGGTGCAGAGCTACTACCAGAAAACAGATCTTGATCCAAAAACATCGGTTCTTGTCAGTGCAGCGGCAAAAGTGGACTTCATTGCAACAACCAGCGAGACTGAAGCTCTCATTCTTGAGAACACACTCATTAAACAATACCAGCCAAGGTACAACATAGATTTAAAAGATGCAAAAAGCTATGCCTTTATCCATCTCTCAGACGATACCTACCCCCGGATCGGTATTGCCAGGAAGGCAGGCGGTGAAGGGAGGTTTTTTGGTCCTTTTGTCTCAGCCAGGGAACGCGATCGCCTGCTTGCAATGGTGAAGAAGATCTTCGGGCTGAGGAGCTGCAGAAGGCTTTCAAAACGTGCCTGTCTCCGTTACCATATTGGCACCTGCACCGCCCCCTGCATCGGTGCAATAGGTGAAGAAGACTATGCAAAACGGGTTCAGCAGGCCGAAGCGGTGCTGAAAGGAAAGACAAAATACCTCATTGAGGAGCTTCAGTCCGAGATGGAGCAGTTGTCTGCAGCATGCGCCTTTGAATCTGCAATTACCATCCGCGAGACGATCCAGGCCCTCAAACACCTCTCAGAACGGCGGATGACACCACGCAAACACCCAGCTGAAGGAGATGTCATCCAGTACCGCATCACCGGCGGAGAAGTGTTTCTCCTCCTCTTCCACCAGAAAAATGGGACGCTCGTCCAGAAGGAGGAGTTTCGGTTCCAGGAAACTCCGGAATTTCTCTCAGAATTCCTTGTTCAGTATTACAGCGACCATATCGTTCCGGAGGAAGTGATCATCCCCGAGACTGCAGACCCTGCCCTTGCCGGTTACCTCTCAGAGCTCCGGGGAAAGAAGGTCATTATCACGGTCCCAAAACAGGGAGAAAAGCACAAACTCCTCCAGATCGCTAAGAAGAACGTGGACCTCACCTGGTTTTCCGGGGAAGAACGGGTCCTGGCGCTGCAACGGGCGCTCCGGCTTCCCTGTATGCCAGAAGTTATCGAATGCTTTGATATCTCCCATCTCTCTCTCACCTCAGCAGTAGGAGCGATGGTCCGGTTCACCGGAGGCCGGCCTGACAGGAGAAGCTACCGGCGGTTCTCTCTGAAAAGCGCGGCAGGGGGCGATGATCCAGGGGCGATCAGGGAAGTCGTCAGGAGACGCTATACCAGGCTTCTGAAAGAGGACCTGGACCTGCCGGATCTGATCGTTGTCGACGGGGGAAGAGCACAGCTTTCATCAGCCAGAGCTGAGCTGAAGAAACTTGATCTCGATATCCCGATTATTGCCATTGCAAAACGAAAAGAAGAACTCTATCTGCCGGAGGTCCCCTATCCCCTGCCAGTCCCCTCAGATGATCCGGCATCACTTCTGATCCAGGAGATCCGTGACGAAGCCCACAGGTTTGCGGTTGCCTATAACCGTATACTGAGACGGAAAAAGGTGATTCCATGAAATTCACGCTTCATGCCAATTTTAAACCGGCAGGATCCCAGCCTGATGCCATCCGGGGCATGGCATCTGGTTTTTCCAGTGGAATGACAAAACAGACCCTGCTTGGCGTGACGGGTTCTGGCAAGACATTCACAATAGCCAACCTCATCACAGAACTCCAGATGCCAACGCTTGTCCTTGCCCACAACAAAACACTTGCAGCCCAGCTATACAATGAATTCCGCGATTTTTTTCCGGAGAACCGGGTTGAATATTTTGTCTCGTACTATGACTACTACCAGCCCGAGTCGTACCTTCCAAGAAAAGACCAGTACATTGAGAAAGATGCAGATATCAACCCTAAAATCGAACAGATGCGCCTCTCGGCAACCGCATCCCTTCTTTCGCGTCCTGATACTATCATCGTCTCGTCAGTATCCTGCATCTACGGCCTTGGAAACCCCGACCATTTCAGAAATCTCGGGTTCGAACTCAGGTGTGGAGAAGAGATAGAGAGGAGGGACCTGATCGAGCGGCTCTTTGAGATCCAGTTTGAACGAAACGATACCGAGCTTGCCCCTGGCCGGTTCCGTGTACGTGGCGATACGATTGAGATCATCCCGGGATATTATGATGATATCATCAGGATCGAGTTGTTCGGCAATGAAATTGATCGGATCTCTGAGATTGAAAAGACCGGCGGCCGCCGTCTCCAGACAATGGAGTACTTCCATGTCTATCCTGCCCGCCACTTTGTCATACCGGAAGAAGAGCGCAAACGGGCAGTACGATCCATCCGGGCTGAACTTGAAGAGACACTCCCGACACTGGGGATGATCGAGAGCCACCGGCTCTCCCAGCGGACCCTCTTTGATATCGAGATGATCGAGGAGACCGGGAGCTGCAAGGGGATTGAAAATTATTCGCTGCATTTCGATGGAAGAAAGCCAGGCGAGAAACCATACTGTCTCCTTGACTATTTCCCACATGATTTTCTCCTGATCATCGATGAAAGCCACCAGACGCTCCCCCAGGTGCGGGGGATGTACAATGGCGATTATGCACGCAAGAAGAACCTGGTCGATTATGGATTCCGTCTCAAAAGTGCCTTTGACAACAGGCCGCTGAAGTTCCATGAGTTTGAAGGGTATATGAAAAATGTCGTCTTCGTCTCTGCGACGCCTGCTGAGTATGAAGCAGAGCATTCCGATCAGATCATCGAGCAGATCATCCGGCCAACAGGCCTTGTCGACCCGGCAGTTGAAGTGCGACCAATTGATGGCCAGACCGAAGACCTGATCAACGAGATCGAAAAAACCATCAGCAGGGGAGACCGGGTGCTCGTCACCACCCTCACAAAAAAGCTCGCCGAAGAGTTCACCGACTACCTCATCGGACGCCATATTAAGTCGCGATACCTTCATTCCGAGATTACAACACTTGAGCGGACCGAGATCATCAGGCAGCTCAGGCTTGGCACGTTCGACGTGCTGGTCGGGATCAACCTGCTGAGGGAGGGGCTCGACATCCCTGAAGTCGGGTTTGTCGGCATCCTGGATGCAGATAAGGAAGGGTTCCTTAGAAATGAAAAAAGTCTGATCCAGACGATTGGTCGGGCCGCCAGAAACGTCAATTCATATGTCATTTTATATGCAGACAGGATGACCGAATCGATGAAGCGGGCGATCGCCGAGACGGAGAGGAGACGGAGCCTCCAGATCGCATTTAATGAAGAGCACGGGATCGTCCCGGAGACGATACGAAAACCGGTTCCTGAAAAGGAGGTGGAATCAACTGAGCTTTCGAGCGTTGCACCTGAGGAGATCCCAAACCTGATCATCGAACTCGAATCACGGATGCGTGCTGCTGCAAATGCACTTGATTTTGAGCGTGCAATTGAATTGAGAGAAGAGATGCGCCGGGCACAGGAGTTCATCAGGGGTTAGGGGTGAAGCTCATTCTCCACTATATACGCCATTATCCCGCTTTGTTCCATCCTCATCGTCAGGGATGATGATCCAGGCAATGATATAGGCGATGATCCCGGGAAATGCCGGCAGAAGCGAGAGAATGACCCATCCAATCCTGACAAGGGAGGGATCCCAGCCAAAATATTCCGCAACCCCCCCGCACACGCCACCAAGCAGTCGGTATCGTCTCGATCTGGTAAGTCGCTTCTCTTGTGCCATTGTTGATTATGGTTTAGGAGTCTTTTTAAAAAAAACCTATGGATAGATGGAGACAGAAACCATCTCCTGTGTGGGGGCAATCCTGACTCAGAAGCACTCAGTCGATAATGAGCGTCAGGGTATATGCCTCGTCCACCCGGCCTCCACCCTCCCATGGCTGCACCAGATCTGCATTTATCTGGTACGTACCGGGCATCTCCGCCTTTATTCTCCAGATACGCATTGCGGGAGCTCCCGGCATCGCGTTCTCCGGAGGGACCATGTCCTCACTGAGCACCACAAGACCTTCGGGAACGTTCAGGTCCCATCCATACCCGGTGGAGGCTGACTGATCAGGCAGTGACAGCTGGAAGACTGCTCCGCTGCTAACCTTATGTGTCTGCCCATCATGGTGTTCATCAAAGACATAGGTCGGTGACGGGGTCGGTACGGGCAGATCCGGTGTATATCCCTCTTCTACAACCAGCGTCAGGGTGAAGGTTGATACAGGCTCAACATCATCTTCCCATTGCCGGATTTCCTTTGCAGCTAACGTATATGTTCCGGGTTCTGCTGCCGTCATCTCCCAGATGCGTGTTCCCGGTGCTCCCAGCAGATCTGTATCCGGGGCAACAAATTCCCAATGGGTCAGGATAAGCCCATCTGGAATATCCAGCACCCATTCATACCCGGTTGTCGGGTTTTCAGGGAGCCTGAGCCTGATCTGGTCGCCTGTTCCAACAGTATAGGTCTCACCATCGTTTGACTCGTCAAATATAAACAGATGCGTAACCGGGTCTTCTGGTGGCGGCATCTCTGGTTCATCATCGGCGCATCCGGCGACAAACACCAGGGAGATGACCAGGAGCAGAATAAGAAGGATTTTTTTCATCATTGTTATTCGCTGATATATCTGCGTCACCACAGGTATATGTGTTGCTCTGCACAGACCACGTAACCACAAAAAATTATTATGGAAGAGCAGCCATCCCGATGACGTCCCCAGAGGATACGCTATTTTACAATTTGCGTCAGGATAAACGTCTCTGCAGCCACCTCTCTTTCCCAGGGCCGGACAGCTTCGCCCTGAATCCTGTAGGTCCCGGGGATCTGCGCCATCATTTATCAGACATGTTTTCCAGGTACACCGATGAGGTCAGTCTTTCGATCGCCAGAATAACCTAGAACTTCATCGGTGATGGAGATGCCAGGGGAGGCCTTTGGTTCCCAGACATAACCGGTGGCCGGACTCTCAGGGAGTGTGAGACAAATCCCGGACCGACAGGCACCGTATAGGTTTCTCCATCGTTTGACTCATCAAATGTATGGAATGTTTTCGCTGGTTCCGGGGGCGTCTCCGGATCTTCGCTGACGCAACCCGCTCCAGCAAGCAGAACAAGGGCAAGGACCAGGAGAGGATATACTCTTTTAAAGATCAGTATACACCAGAAGATGGATGGACCCTCATACCCATCATATTGCCGTTTAATGTATTCAACGCACTTGAGAACGATCAATGATCCATAACAACAAACTCAAAAGAACAACAGGGATCTCCTGCAGCATAACATTCGCGCTCAACTGCCTCTACCGGGGTTGTGAGTTGTTCTGAGAAGAGAACAGAAAAGAGGCCCGAATCAAACGAACATGCAGGACGGCCAAGGTACGGGAGATCGACACATTCAAAACAGTCATATACCGAGAGGCGTAGCGGATCAAGTGTCAGGTCCTCGATCCGGCCAAGCTGGTGCCGTTCCCAGAACATAATCAGGTTGTCTGTAAAAGTATCAAGGTCTGGAGCGGCAACACCCGGAAAGATTGCCCGTCCCACCGCTTCGCCGCATCTTTTAAGGAGCGGATCAATTGAGATCCCTTCCATGAGAAGCGATACCCGAAACGTCCGGTAGACCAGCCTGTACAGTGCAAACGGATCAACACCCCCATCCCGGTACCTGGATGCATATGCTTCCAGATCGTCCTGTATCCGGTCATCTGGTGCAAGATCGCCGATGAAGTGAGCAGTCAGGAAGAAGTATTTTTTCCGTTCATCATTCTCACCAGGGTGAGACCCGATTATGCCTTCATCAGCAAGCGCTGAGAGATGTGCCGATATGGTGGACTTCGCCCGCCCAGACGATCGAACTATTGTTTCAAAGCTGAGTTCGCCCTCTCTGAGGAGTTCGAGAATAGAGCGCCTTATGGGATTGCTGACTATTCGCACTCCTGATGTGGTGCCATACAATGATACATTATGTCTCGTATCCCTCATAGAAAACTCCTGTATACGTATACACCAGCTACTACTATATAATATTGTTCGGACAAATACAAACAATAACAGGTACCATACCTATTCATCATACGTGATTTCTTATGGTCAGGGTCTATTCAGTGGCAGAGGATGCCATAATCGAACGAAAACCAGTGGACAAGAATGTCAGCGAGTGGAAAGCTGTGCTTGATCCCGAAACATTCCTGGTGACACGGAAGAAGGGGACTGAGCCTCCGTTCACCGGAAGATACCATGACTGCTCCAGGAAAGGAGTATACACATGTAGATGCTGTAGAAGCGATCTCTTCGAATCACGTGAAAAGTTCGATTCCGGAACCGGATGGCCGAGTTTCAGATTGCCGGTATCTAATCTGAATATTCGCATCAAGCTGGATAGAAGTCATGGAATGGAGAGGGACGAAGTACTCTGCGCTGTATGCTCTGCACACCTGGGCCATGTCTTTGATGACGGCCCGCCACCCGGAGGCCTGCGGTTCTGTATAAACTCAGCCGCACTCAGACTGAAAGAACAAATCTTATAGCTTTATTAACCAGTACCGGGTATATATTCTTGGATACCTCATGTCTGCTGTCCGGGAATGTTGGGATCAAGACTTTTTTGTCGTAGCAGACGTCTTCTTTTTTTTCTTTAGATAGGGAGACCGCTTTATTTTCGGTCTCCCGTGCAGTGGTTTGAGGTACCGGAGGTTATAACCATGTTTGGTATTCCTGATCCGTTTATCTGGATTGCGTATCTGCTTGCGATCGGGTTCGCAGGCGCATGCATAGTGTATGGTTTCATTAACTGGAACAATGGAGGGGCTGAACGTGGCAGTTGATTTATTGACCATTGCGATCGTGGTTGCAATCTATCTTCTGCTGATCGTCGGCATCGGATACTATGGGTATCGCAAAACAAAGGTTGCCGAAGATTACATGGTCGCCGGACGAAACACCCACCCAATTGTCATCGCACTCTCCTATGGCGCAACCTTCATCTCAACTGCCGCCATCGTGGGGTTCGGTGGTGTCGCGGCGAACCTGGGTATGGGACTGATCTGGCTGACTGTCTTAAATATCGGTGTCGGTGTTTTCATTGCATTTGTCTTCTTTGGGAAGAAAATTCGCGAGGCGGGAAAGCGGCTTGGCGCCTATACATTCCCGGATTTAATGGGAAAATGCTACAATTCTCCATTCCTCCAGTACTTTAGCGGCATCATCATCGTCCTCTCGATGCCGATCTATACCGCTGCAATTCTGATCGGTGGCGCCCGGTTCATCGAGGCGACGCTCGCCCTGCCATATGAGACCGCACTTCTTGGCTTTGCCATTATCGTCGGGTTGTATGTCGTCTTCGGTGGGCTGATTGCCGTGATGCACACCGATGCATTGCAGGGCACCATCATGCTTATTGGAATGACGCTCCTGCTCGCCCTGACCTATGTCCAACTGGGCGGTTTCATACCGGCAAACACAGCCCTCACAAACATGGTAGATCTCGTGCCTGAAGGCCTTGCAGCGGCAGGGCATACGGGCTGGACGTCAATGCCTGCGTTTGGATCACCGATCTGGATGACACTCATAACAACGATGGTCCTTGGTGTCGGTATCGGAGTTCTTGCCCAGCCACAGTTGATCGTCCGGTTCATGACCGCACGCGACGACAAATCCATAAACCGGGCAACCCTGATTGGAGGACCCTTCATCCTGATGATGACCGGAGTCGCGTTCACCATTGGTGCACTGACCAATGTCTACTTCTATGACAAGACAGGGGAGATCGCACTGACCGCAGCTGGCGGCAATGTTGATGCGATCATCCCGATGTACATCTCAAGCGCAATGCCTGACATTTTTGTCATCATCTTCATGCTGACGCTCCTCTGTGCGGCGATGTCGACATTGAGTTCACTCTACCATACGATGGGTACATCGCTTGCATGCGATGTATGGGGACGCGGACGTGAGTGTGCACTCTCCCTCACGGCCAACAAGCGGGGTATCATCATCATGATGATCATATCTATCCTGGTTGCCTTCCTTCTGCCCGGAAGCATCATTGCTCGCGCAACCGTTATCTTCATGGGACTCTGCGCATCCTCATTCCTGCCCGCATTTGTAAACGGCATCTCCGCAAAGTCCCCCTCAGTTACCGGCGCCAAGGCATCTGTTGTGATTGGAGCACTCGTCTGGCTTATCTGGACGGTATTCATCCACGCAGCTGAGT
This sequence comes from Methanocalculus sp. MSAO_Arc2, assembly GCA_003838065.1. GTDB lineage: Archaea > Halobacteriota > Methanomicrobia > Methanomicrobiales > Methanocorpusculaceae > Methanocalculus. Next base: position 49 of record QZAC01000179.1, on the reverse strand, counting down.
CACGACCAATTGGACTGTCCGAGTTCATTTTTGGAGTGCCCTCACTCCT